>NZ_NHSD01000171.1 GCF_016653255.1 Rhodobaculum claviforme | reverse complement strand
GGTCAGGGTGGGGAGTTCCCACGGCGCCGGGGTGGGCCCTCATGGCCGCTGAGACCCTTATGCCCCCCGATCCGGGCCATCGCCGGGCGGGATCGGGGTCTCTTTCGGGCCAATTCGGGGCACGGGCCGGCCTCAGGCGCCGCGGTTGCGCAGGCTCTCGAACAGCTCCAGCTCGCCACGGGTCCAGGCCCCGATGTCCCAGCGCTTGGCCGACCGGCGCAGCGCGCCCAGCCGCGCGCGCGCCTCCTCGGGGGTCATCGCCAGCGCCTGGTCCAGCCCGCTGTCCATCGAGGCGTGCGAGAACGGATTGACCGGCACCGCGCCCTGCAACGTCACCGCGCAGCCGGCGAATTCGCTGAGCACCAGCACCCCCTGCCCGCCCTCACCCTGGGCCGCGCAGAACTCCGAGGCCACCAGGTTCAGCCCGTCCGCCAGCGGCGTGATCGAGGCGACATCGGCGGCGCGGTAATACGCCACCAGCTGCGCCAGCGGAATCGCGGTGGAGATCAGCGCGATCGGCTGCCATTCGAAGCTGCCGAAGCGGCCGTTGATGCGGCCCGTCAGCTCCTCGATGCGGCGCTGGACCTCCTCATAGGCGGCCATGGCGCGGTTGGCGCCCACCGACACCAGCATCAGGCGGACCTGACCGTGCAACTCCGGACGGCGCTCCAGCAGCCGCTCGAAGGTCTCCAGCTGCTCCACGTTGCCCTTGGTGTAGTCGGTGCGGGATACCGACAGCACCAGCTTGGCGTCGCCCATTTCGGCGCGGATCTCCTCGACCTTCTCGGCGACCTCGTCGGTCTGCGACAGCCCTTCGATATAGTCGAAGTTGGCGCCCACCGGGTTGGTGTGGACCCGGATGCGGCGGCCCTGATAGGCCAGCGCCAGCGGCAGCCGCCGCGCGGTCAGCGCGCCGCCCATGGGGGCCATCTCCTCGGGGGTGGGGATCTCCTCCACCACCTCGGCGGCGGCCTGGGATTCGGCCACGGCAGTGAAGTTGCGGGCATAGCGCGGGATGTGGAAGCCCACCGCGTCGCATGACAGCAGGCTTTCGACGATCTCGCCGCGCCACGGCAGGGTGGCGAACATGTCCGCGCCCGGAAACGGGGTGTGGTGGAAGAACACGATGCGCGCGTCGGGGCGCAGCTTGCGCAGGTATCCGGGCACCAGCCACAGGTTGTAGTCATGCACCCAGATCACCGCGCCGGGGGCGGCCTCGGCGGCGGCGGCCTCGGCAAAGGCCCAGTTGACTTCGCGGAAGGTGGGCCAGTCGACCGGGTCGTAGTTGTAGGTTTCCTTGAAGCCGTGGAGGATCGGCCAGAAGGCTTCCTTCGAGGTGACATGGTAGAAGCTGGTCACCTGCGCCGGTGTCAGCGGCAGGCGGCTGACGGAATAGGTGCCGAAACTGTCGGAGATCTCGATCACCCGCTCGAAGCCGGGATTGGCGGGGTCGTCGGCGTGCTTCCACGCCACCCAGGCACCGCGGTTCACCTGTCCGAAGAACCCCTTGAGGGTGGGGACAATACCGTTGGGACTGGTGTTTTCCCGCAGGACCATGCGGCCGTCGACCTCCACCTCCTCGTAGGGCTGGCGGTGATAGACGATCACCAGATCGGACTTCCTTGCCGGCGCGGCGGGGGCGTCGAGGGTATCGGGTGCGGCGGTGCTCACGGGTGGACCTCCGAAGGGACGGGCGGGGATGCGGGGTGCAGGCGGTGGGCGGCGATCGCCTCCAGGATGCCCCCGGCGCCGGGGGCGGTGCAGACATGCGCGCGCGGCAGATCGCGCGCCGCCGCCAGCAGCGCGGGCTCCGAGCCGCCCACCACCGCGCCCGCAAGCCCGGTCTGGAACATCGACAGATCGTTGAGCGTGTCGCCCGCCACCAGCACACGGCCCTGCGCAAGGCCAAGGTGATCCATCAGCCGCAGCAGCGACGGCCCCTTGCTGACGCCACCCGGCAGCACGTCCAGATAGCATTCATGCGAGATCAGCACATCGAGGCCCAGCGCCTCCACCGGCGGGATCACGGCGGGATCGAAGGCCGCCGGGTCATAATGGTAGGACATGCGATAACGGAACGGCGTGTCCTGTTCGCGCAGCCCCGGCGCGCCGGCCAGCAGCGCGCGCACGGTGTCGGCGCGGTCGCCCCAGCGTGCCGCGATGTCGGCCTCCAGCGCGGGGATCGGGGCGATCACGCGGCCCTGAACCTGCGCGATGGTGGTGCCGACATCGCCCACGACATAGTCGGGCACCGGCACCCCTTCGTCCCAGATCGTCGGCAGGAACGCCGGGTCGCGGCCGGTGACATAGATCAGCCCGACCTCGTGGCGGTTGCCGTCGATCCAGTCGTAGAGGCACCGCCGCATGTCCGGCGTGCCGCCCAGAAATGTCCCATCGAGATCGGTGGCCAGAACGAATCGCCAGTCGGCCGGGCGCGTATCCTTCATGTCATCCTCCGAATGCGGCGCGCGGAAAGCGGCACGCCGGGAAATCTGGTGTCGCGCGCGGGACCCGCGCGGGATCGGCTGCGGACCGTGCGCGCCGGGGTGCCTCAGGGCATCATCTCGCCAAAGCGGCGGGCGGCGGCGTCCTCGGCGGGGTGGGGGAAGGTCAGGTCCATCGCCCGCGGTTCGGCCATCAGGGGCCGCGACCAGTAGGCGGCGAACGCCTCGCCGATGGGGCGGCCGTCGGCGACGATCTCGCGCACCATCTCGCAGATCGGCATGTTCAGTTCCAGCCGCCGGGCCAGGTCGGTGACGGTGACGGCGTTGAAGCGCCCCTCCACCACCACGGGCGCCCCGTCGAACACCGCCCCTTCGGCCACGCCCTGCCCCCGCTGGAAGCCGTACGAGAAATTGCGCGACTGCGGCGACGAACAGGTCAGCATCAGGTCGCCAAGCCCGCCCAGCCCGGTGACCGTCTCGCGCCGTCCGCCCAGCCGCACGGCGAGTTCCTTGATCTCGTCAAGGCCGCGGGTGATGATCGCGGCGCGGGTGTTTTCGCCGAACCCCGCCCCGGCGAGGATCCCGCAGGCGATGGCGATGACGTTCTTGACCGCGCCGCCGACCTCCACCCCCACCAGATCGTCGCTGACATAGGGGCGGAAGGTGTCGGTGGTCAGCGACAGCGCCATGCGGGCGGCGGGGCGCTGGGCGGGGGGCACGTCGGGGCCGGTGGTGCAGGCGACGGTGACGGCGGTGGGGTGCCCCGCCGCGGTCTCGGAGGCAAAGGTGGGGCCGGTGACGGTGCCGATGGGGCGGCCAGGCGCGGCCTGTTCGGCGACCTGGCTCATCAACAGGCCGGTCTCGGCCTCGATCCCCTTGGCGCAGACGAAGATCGGCACCCCCGCCGGCAGCAGCGGTGCGGCGCGGGCGGCCATGTCGCGCACCGTGACCGACGGGGTGACCAGCAGCACGGCCTCGGTTCCCGCCAGCGCGGCGGCGAGGTCGGACATCGCCTCCAGCCCGTCCGGCAGGGCCGTCTTGCGCAGGTATCGCGGGTTGTGGCGGGTGCGGGCGGTGGCCTCGGCCTGTCTGGCGTCGCGCATCCACAGCCGCACCTCACGTCCGGCGCGGGCCGCGACAACCGCCAGCGCCGTCCCCCAGGCGCCGCCGCCCAGAACCGTGATGCGCCCATAGGGTGCCGGGATCGTCGATATGTCCACCGCTGCCTCCATGGATCACCACGATATAGGGACCGCACGGCGCGGGGTCAAACCGCCGCCCCCCCGCGCGGCCCGGATCGACACGGTGTGCCCGCGCGACCGGCACCGCCCGCCGGTCGCGGTGTCACGGCGCGGCCAGCCACGCGGGTCGGTTCAGACAGGCAGCATGGCGGGCGTTCCACCCCCGGGGCCGCGCCCGGAGACGCGGCCTCGAGGGGGGGGCCGTCAGCCCAGCACCTCGGTGATGGCGCGGGCGGTGACACCGGCGATGCGCTCGGCCTCCTCCACCGTCAGGCAGAACGGCGGCGCGAGGCCGATGATATCGCCCTGCGGCATCGCGCGGGCGATCACGCCATGGCGCAGCATCGCGCCCACGACCTTGGCGCCGACCCCTTCGGAGGCGTCGAAGAACCGGCGCGGATCACGCTCGGCCACCAGCTCGACGGCGCACAGCATGCCTTCGCCGCGCACCTCGCCGACGTTGGGGTGATCGCCCACCGCCTCGGCCATGCAGGTGTTGAGGTGCGCGCCGACCCGGCCCGCGGCCTCCACCAGCCCCAGCCGGTCGATCAGCGCCAGGTTGGCCACCCCCGCGGCCGCGCCGATGGGATGGGCAGAGTACGTCCAGCCATGCCCCATCACGCCGTTTTCGTCCGTGCCGCGTGCCAGCACATCCCACATCCGCTGCGACACGATCGAGCCCGACAGCGGCGCATAGGCCGAGGTCAGTCCCTTGGCGATGGTGATCAGGTCGGGCTTGAGCCCGTAATGCTGGCTGCCGAACATCGAGCCCAGACGGCCGAACCCGGTCACGACCTCGTCGGCGATCAGCAGGATGTCGTGGCGCGCAAGCACCTCCTGCACGGCCTCCCAGTAGCCGGCGGGCGGGGGCACGAGGCCGCCCGTTCCCAGCACCGGCTCGCCGATGAAGGCGGCGATGGTGTCCGCGCCCTCGCGCGCGATCAGCGCCTCCAGTTCGGCCACCAGATGGGCGGTAAAGGCGGCCTCCGACATCGCCGTGTCGGGGCGGCGATAGAAATAGGGCGCCTCGGTGTGGATCACCTGTGCCAGCGGCAGGTCGAACTTCCTGTGGAACAGATCGAGCCCCGTCATCGAGCCCGTCATCAGCCCCGAGCCGTGGTAGCCCCGCCAGCGCGAGATGATCTTCTTCTTCTCCGGCCGGCCCAGGATATTGTTGTAGTACCACACCAGCTTGATGTTGGTCTCGTTCGCGTCCGACCCGGACAGCCCGAAATACACCCGCGCCATGTGGTCGGGCGCCCGCTCCATCACCATGCGGGCAAGCGTAATCGCCGCCTCGGTCCCGTGCCCGGCATAGGCGTGGTAATACGCCAGCTCGCGCGCCTGCTCGGCGATGGCGTCGGCGATCTCGGCCCGGCCATAGCCCACGTTGACGCAGTAAAGCCCGGCAAAGCCGTCCAGCAGGCGGGTGCCGTCGCGGTCGACGATGGTCGCCCCCTCGCCGCCGGTGATGATGCGCTGCGGCGCCTCGCCGCGCGCGAACTGCCCCAGATGGGTGGAGGGGTGGAAGAAATGCTCGCGGTCCCATTTCGCCAGCTGGTCGTTGGTCAGCATATCGCGGTCCTTTTCACTCTTTCGGCAGCGCCTCGGTGTCAGTCTTTCGGCGGCGCCTCAGTGCCAGTCGCGGCACACATACTTGATCTCGGTGAACGCCTCGAGGCCCCAGCGCGCGCCCTCGCGGCCGATCCCGGACTGCTTCATCCCGCCAAAGGGGACCGGCGCGCCGGTGACCTTGGTGCGGTTCACGGCCACCATGCCGAACTGCAGCGCACGGGCGGCGCGGTAGATCCGGCGCGGGTCCATGGTGTGCAGATACGCCACCAGCCCGTATTCGGTGGCGTTGGCGCGGGCCAGCGCCTCGGCCTCGGTATCAAAGACCGTGACGGCGGCGACGGGGCCGAAGGTTTCCTCGGACATGATCCGGGCATCGTCGGGCACATCCACCAGCAGGGTCGGGCGATAGAACAGCGGCCCCTGCGCATCGCGCGCCCCGCCCACCAGACAGCGCGCGCCACGGGCCACGGCGTCGGCGACATGGGCCTCCTGCTTGGCCACGGCGCGTTCGTGCATCAGGGGGCCCAGATCCCGGTCCTCCATCCCCGGACCCAACGTCAGCGCGCGGATCGCCTCGGCGAATTTCGCGCAGAACGGCTCATAGATCGCGCGCTCGATGTAGAAGCGGTTCGCGCCGAGGCAGTCCTGCCCGGTGGTGGCGAACTTGGCCTTGACCGCCTCGTCCACGGCCTGGTCCAGATCGGCGTCGGCAAAAACGATGAACGGCGCATGCCCGCCCAGCTCCAGCACCAGGCGTTTCACCGTGTCGGCGGACTGGCGATACAGCAACCGCCCCACCTCGGTCGAGCCGGTGAACGACAGCGCCCGCACCCGCGGGTCGGCACACCACGCGCCCACGATCTCCGGCGCATCGCCCGGCACCACGTTGAACAGGCCCGGGGCAAAGCCCGCGCGCACCGCCAGTTCCGCCAGCGCCAGCGCCGACAGCGGCGTTTCCGCAGACGGATGCGCCACGCATGAACACCCCGCCGCCAGCGCGGCCGCCGCCTTGCGCGTCAGCATCGCCGAGGGGAAGTTCCACGGCGTCACGAGGGCTGCCACGCCGACGGGCTCGCGCCAGATCTCCACCTCGGCGTCGGGCAGGTGCGAGGTGACGCCCTCGATGTTGGGGCGGCGTGCTTCCTCGGCATAGAATTCGACAAAAGAGGCGCCGTAGTCGATCTCGCCGCGCGCCTCCGACAGGGGCTTGCCCTGCTCGGCGACCATGATGCGGGCCAGATCCTCGCGGTGGGCCAGGATCAGGTCGTGCCAGCGGCGCAGCAGGGCGGCGCGGTCCTGCGGCAAGGTCACGGACCACAGCGCAAACGCCGCCTGGGCCGCATCCACGGCGGCGCCGGTTGCAGGGTCGGTGACGGCAAAGCGGTCCGCTGCGGCCACCCAGCCGCCGATGAACCCCTCCGTGCGCAGCAGCGTCGGGTCCTCCAGCGTGGCGCGCAGGTCCTGCGCGGTGGCGGCGTTGCGTCGTGCGGTGGCACCCATGGCGATCCCCTGTGGTGACTGGTGGTGCCCCATCGTGCCACGGCAGGCGGGAATGACCCGCCTGCGTCCGGCCCGCCACCGCAGATGGTTCGTCTTTTGTCACCGCCGCATCCGGACGATCGGCCCCCGGCACCCGCCCGCTTCGATGCGCGCGGGGTGGGTGGGC
>NZ_NHSD01000170.1 GCF_016653255.1 Rhodobaculum claviforme | reverse complement strand
GGGGGCGTTGGGGCCAATGGGCCAGGGCATCGCGCTGCGCATCCTGTCGGGGCTTCTGTTCGCGGCGATGGTGGCGTGCGTGAAAACCGTGGCCGACGCGGTGCCGCTGGGCCAGATCGTGTTCTTCCGCTCGTTCTTTGCGCTGGGGCCGCTGGTGCTGTTCCTGTGGCTGCGCAATGAATTCCCGTCGGGGCTGCGCACGCGGCGGCCGGGGGGGCATGCGCTGCGCGCGGTGATCGGGGCGGCGTCTATGTTCACGGGCTTTGCCGCGCTGTCGCGCCTGGGCGTGGCCGAGGCGACGCTGCTGGGCTACCTCGCGCCGCTGTTCCTGACGGTGCTGGCGGTGGTGATCCTGGGCGAACGGCTGACCCGCAGCCGCGCCGCGGGCCTTGCGCTGGGGTTTGCCGGGGTGCTGGCGCTGACGGCGCCGGACCTGTGGGCGGCGGCCGACGGGCTGGACGCGCGACGCGTGACCGGGATCGGGCTTGCGGTGCTGGCGGCCCTGCTGACGGCGACCGCGATGCTCCAGATCCGCCGCCTGACGGCGACCGAGGGGCCGGGCGCGATCGCCTTCTGGTTCGCGGTGGTGGCCGCGCTCGCGGGGCTGGCGACGGCGCCGCTGGGCTGGGTCACGCCCGAGGCACCGGTGCTGGGGCTGCTGGTGCTGGCGGGGCTGCTGGGGGGCTGCGCGCATCTGGCGATGACGATGTCGTTCAAGCTGGCCGAGGCGTCGGCGCTGGCGCCGTTTGAATACATCACGCTGATCTGGGCGGTGCTGGCCGATCTGTGGCTGTTCGGCACGCCCATCGGCCCGGCGTTCGTGCTGGCGCTGCCGCTTCTGCTGACGGGGGCCGCGGTCACCGGCCGGGGCGAACGCCGCCGCCTGCCGGTGATCCCGCCGCCCGCGGGCGCGCCCTGACGCGCGGCCCTCAGCCGCGCCGCTTGCGGATGCGCATCAGCCCAAGCAGCCCCAGCCCGGCCAGCATCAGCCCCCCCGCCGGCGGCAGCGGAATCGCCGAGGGCATGATCTCGGGCCCGCGGGTGCCGCCCCCGCCGACCTGCGTGATCTCGTAGCGCACACCGCTGCCAGAGGTGAAATCCGCGCTGAAGAAGTCGAACGCCAGATACAGCGGGCCGGTGATCCCGCTCAGGTCGAACGAGAACTCCTGCGGGGCGCCGTCGATGACGCGCGACACCTCGACATGGCCCACAAGCGGCCACCAGTCATGGGCGCTGGTGAACGGGCTGTCCTTGAAGCGCAGGTTGAACCCGCCCCAGCCACCCAGCGGGTTGGTGATGCGGAAATCCAGACGCTCCACCCCGTCGGCGAACCCCTCGAACATCAGGTAATCGGAGTCGGTCCCCATGAGGGTGAACTGCTGCCCGCCCAGCACGGTCTGCACGTCGGCACCGATCACCGTGGGCCGGTCGAACACATCCGAGAAGTCGCTGCCCGGCAGCGTCCGCTCGTCGAGGGTGGCCGCGGCCACGGGGGCGCCCGTCGCCAGCGCAACGGCCGCCACAAGAAGGATCTTGGTCGTCATGGATCACCTGTTTCCTGGTTGATCCCTTGTTACCCCCGCGCGCCAGGGGGGAACACGTCGCGAACGGATAAGCTTTGGCGCAAAAGGATAGGTCCGCCCCATCTCCCCCCAAGCCACGAAAAAGGCCGCCGGATTTCTCCGGCGGCCGTGGCGTGGTGCGGGTCCTGTGCGGACGGGACGCTCAGTCCGCCTGCATCGCCTCGATCGAGATCATCACCGCGACCTCGTCGCTGACGAAGGGCGCAAAGGCGCCCAGCCCGAAGTCCGACCGCAGCAGCGTGGTGGTGGCGTCGAACCCGGCCCAGGGGCGGTTGGCCATCGGATGCTCGGCCATGGCGTTCAGGCTGGCGTCCAGAACGACCTCCTGGGTCACCCCGTTCATCGTCAGATCGCCGGTGATCAGGGCGGTTTCCTCGCCCGTCACCTCGATCGCGGTGGAGGTGAAGGTGACGGTCTCGTTCTCGGCGGCGTTGAAGAAATCATCGCCCATGAAGTGCTCGAACCGCTCCTCCCAGCCGGTCAGCATGGTGGTCACCGGAAACGACACCGTGACCGAGGAATTGGCCGGGTCCGCGCTGTCAAAGGTGATTTCGCCGTCGAAGCCCGAGAACATCCCGTAGGTGGTCGAGAAGCCGAGGTGATCGTAGGAAAACACGATCTGGCTGTGGCTGGCGTCCAGCGCCCAGGTGGTGGTTTCGGCCTGGGCCGCGCCGATGGCACCGGCGGCCGCGAGCGCGAGGGTCGAGGCGAACAGCTTGAACTTCATGTGGTATCTCCCGTGTGTGATGGCAGGGGGTGCCCGGCCTGGCCGGTCCCGCGTCGCCCACAGATCGGCATTGCGGCGGCGCCAGACAATACGCACCGCAACACAGCGCCTGTGCGGCCATCGCCAGACCGCCATCCGGCGCCCCCGTCAGAGGTAGCGGCCCCCGCGCTGCAACACCTCGATCTGATAGCCGTCGGGATCGGCGATGAAGAAGAACCGCGCGATCACCGTGCCGGCCGGGGCGAACTCCACGATCTTGCGCGGCGCCAGGCCCGCGGCCTGCATCCGGGCGTGTTCGGCGTCCAGATCGGCCACCGACACCGCCAGATGGCCATAGCCGTCGCCGGTATCATAGGGCTCGGTGCGGTCCTTGTTGACCGTCAGCTCCAGCTCGAACGGGCTGTCGGGGGCGGACAGGTACACCAGCGTGAAGGCGTCGAAGTCCAGCCGCTCGGCGACCTCCATCGCAAAGGCGGTGCGGTAGAAGGCAAGGCTGCGCGCCTCGTCGAGAACGCGGATCATGGAATGGATGGGCCGGGCCACGCGATGTCTCCGTTGTTGGGATATGCGGGATGTCGGGCCGATGCCCCGGACCGTCAAGGGCGCGGCGCCGCAACCCCCTGCGCCACGCGGGCCGGGGCGCGACATATCTGCCCGTGCCACGGGCACCGCGACACTGGAAACGGGCGAAATTTGCGCGTAGCAAGACCCCGAGGGCCCCCGCACCGCGGTGCGCCAGGGGTCGCTGGAACGGGCTGCGCGTGAAGAACCACACCTATTACCGCATGGTCGAGGAGCTGCTGTCGCGCAGCATCGCACAGGGCACCCTTCCGCCGGGCACGCAGCTGATGGCCAGCCCCCTGGCCGAGCGGCTGTCGGTCAGCCGCTCGCCCGTCACCCGCGCGCTCAAGGCGCTGGCCGACCGGGGCGTCATCCTCGAGGTGCCGGGACAGGGCTACATGGTCGCAGGCCCCGGCGCCGACCGGCCCGTGCGGCGCAACCTGCACGACATCGACCTGACGCTGGGCCCCGATCCCGACGGCCGCCAGGCCCCCGTCGCCCCCAGCTGGGAGCCGATCCTGGACGAGGTCGCGGCGCAGGTCCTCAACGCCATTCCGTTCGGCACCTTCATGGTCTCGGAAACCGTGCTGGGCGCGCATTTCGGCGTCAGCCGCACGGTGGTGCGCGATGTGCTGTCGCGGCTGCACGGCCAACGCATGGTGCGCAAGGACCGCCAGTCGCACTGGATCACCGGCCCGCTGAGCGCGCGCAGGCTGGCCGACGCGCACGAGCTGCGCCGCCAGATCGAGCCGCTGGCGGTGTCCTGCGCCATCGGCCAGGTCCCGCGCGCCGATCTGGCGGCGATGCGCGAACGGCTGCGCGCGGCGCTGGCGGGCCCCGCGCCGCTGACACAGCCGCAGATCGACGCGTTCGAGGCGGATCTGCACGACACCTGCGTGGCCGCGGCTCCCAACCGGCTGCTGGCCGACACCGTGCGCCCGCTGCAACTGGCGCATGTGGTGAACCGGCTGTTCGCGACCTACATCGGGGTGCATGACGCGGGCGCGATGCTGGCCGAACACCGGCTGGTGTTCGACCACATGCTGATCGGCGATGCCGGCGGGGCGGCGGCGGCGCTGCGGTTTCACCTGGATGCGGAACACGACCGGGCGCGCGCGCGCCTCAAGGTGCTGTCGATCTTCGACGCGCCCGAGGTCGCCGCCTACCTCAGCCGGATACACTGACCATGGTGGACCACCCCCCCCTGCGCGTCATCGGCCGCAGCGAATTCCTGCCGCAGACGATCCGCGACCGCGCCCGCGCCGAGCTGCCGTTTCCCATCACCTTCGAGCTGTCCGACAGCATCGAGGGGTTGCAGCGCGTGGTGTCCCGGCCCGCCAGCTTCGACGTGTACCACCAGTGGCACACCGTGGACCTGACATGGACCGCCCGCGCCATCCAGCCCATCGCGCTGGAGCGCATCGACGGCGGCGCCGAGATCCTGGCGGCCGCGCGCGCGCGCATTGGCGACACCGGCGTGATCGACACCGTGTTCGACCGGCTGTTCGTACAGCCCGACGGCCGGCTGGGGTCGGCGCCCGCGCCCTCCATCGCCATGCTGCCGTGCATGCACGGCGTCGACAGCTTCGCCTTTCACGAGGACCTGTTCACCCTGATCGACCGCGACGAGCCGCACAGCTGGGGCTGGCTGTTCGATCCGCGCTGGACCGGGCGCGCGGCGCTGCTGGCCGATCCGGTGCTGGGCATGATCGAGGCCGCCCTTGCCACCGAGGCCTCCGAGCGGGTCAGCTTCGCCGACCTGGGCAATCTGACCATCGACGAGATCGACCAGGTGGTCGACACCCTGATCCGGCTGAAACGGCGCGGCCATTTCCGCCGCAGCTGGCGCAACTACGAGGAGGCCGCCGAGCTGATGCGCCGCGGCGTTCTGGTGCAGAGCATGTTCTATCCCGGCTTCGTGCGGCTGCAACGCGGCGGCATGTCGGTGCACATGGCCGACCCGATCGAGGGGATGCGCGGCTGGCACGCCGATGTGTGCGTGTCGGCGGCGACAGGGGGGCGGATGCTGGATGCGGCCTATGCCTATCTGAACTGGTGGCAGAACGGCTGGCCGATGGCGTGCCTGTCCCGGCAGGGGTATTACGGCACCCTGCCCGAGCGGGTGCGCCCGCACATGAGCGCGGCCGAATGGGCCTACTGGTACGGCGGCGCCCCCGCCTGCGAGGTGCTGCCCGACCCCTTTGGCCGCCCGGCGGTGCCCGCCGGCCACCGCCGCCCCGGCGGCTCACACCGCGAACGCATGTCGCGCGCGCGGGTCTGGAACGCCTTCATGGACGAACACACCTATCTGATGCGCCGCTGGCAGCAGTTCGTCGCGCCGTAGGCGCGCCAGACAACACCCGCCGTAGGCGCGCCAGACAGAACCCGCCACAGGCGCACCAGACAGAACCCGCCACAGGCGCGCCAGGCAACACCCGCCGCAGGCGCCCTTCCGCCGGCTAGTGGCGCAGGCGGTTGATGCTCTCGGCCAGCCGCGCGACCCGTTCACGGGTCAGCGCGATCTTGGCGCCCACCTGCTCGGCCGCCGCGCGTGAGCGATCGGCGAGCCTGCGCACCTCACCGGCGACCACGGCAAAGCCGCGCCCCGCATCGCCCGCCCGCGCCGCCTCGATCGAGGCGTTCAGCGCCAGCAGGTTCGTCTGCATCGCCAGATTGTCGATGGTCTGCAACACCGCCGCCATCTCGCGGCTGGAGACGGTGACATCGCGCACCGCTGCGTTGGTGTCGTTCACCGCCTGGGCGCGGGTGGTGATGTCGGGGCCGTACATCAGCACCTTCTGCACCGTGCCCGCGACATCCGACAGCGTCAGGAACATCGCATCCAGGATGATCGCACCGTCGCGCCCCTCCAGCGTCAGCTCGTGGCGCAGCTCGCCGCCCTCCATCAGCGTGGCAAGATCGGCGCGCGGCACCAGCGCCTCCAGCCGTGGCAACGGCCCGCCCAGCCGCGCCGACAGATAGCTGTTGGCCGAGATCGCCTGCCCCCCCGGCGCCCACTCCGCCAGCGCGGCGGTCTGCGAGATCGCCTCCAGCTGGCGGGTGAACTCCAGCGCGCGCAGCTTGGTGGCGGTGATGTTGGCCTGGATCGAGATGAACTGCACCACCCGCCCGGTCCCGTCGCGCACCGGGTTGATCGCCAGCGAGATCCAGTAGGGCCGCCCCCCGCGGTCGTAGTTCAGGATCTCCTCGTAGAAGGGCTGGCCGCGGCTCAGCGCGGCGCGGATGCGCGCGACGGTGTCGGGATCGGTCTCGGGGCCCTGCAACAGATGGCCGGGGACGCGGCCGCGCACCTCGTCCAGGGTAAAGCCCGTCAGCTTGGTAAAGCCGGGGTTCACATAGATCACGCGGCGCGAGGCGTCGGTGATGATGACGGAATTGTCGGTCTCGTCGGCGACCAGCGACAACAGGCGGATGCGCTCGCGCTGCGCCACGTCGGCGGTGACGTCGCGCAGGAACGCGGTGTAGGTGATCGCCCCGCCGTCGCGCACGACCTTGGACAGCGACAGGCTGCCCCAGCGCTGCGTGCCGTCCTTGCGGTGGATCTCCACCTCGCGCGAGGTGCCGACGATGCGATTGCGCCCGGTGGTGCGGTTGCGGTTGACCATCGCGTCATGTCCCGCGCGCATCTCCGGCGGGACCAGCATGGCCACGTTGCGGCCCAGCACCTCGGCCCGGGAGAACCCCCACAGCCGTTCGGCGGCGGCGTTGAAGAAGGTCACCCGGTTGTGGATGTCGATCTCCACCACCGCGTCGAGGGCCTGTTCCAGCGTCTGTTCGACCTGCGCGCGCAGCGCATGGCCCCGGGTGGTGTCGTGGGCGACCACGATCCGGCGGGGACCCTGCGGGGTGTCGATGCGCGACAGCGCCAGCCGGGCGGGGACGGTGGTGCCGTCGGCGCGCGCCAGCTGGCCCGCCTCGGGGGGGGCATCGCCCCATCCGGGCAGCAGCATGCGGATGTCCTGGCCCAGCACCTCGGCCCGGGAGAAGCCCCACAACCGTTCGGCGGCGGCGTTGAACAGGCACACCCGATCCTGCGGATCGAGGGTGACGACCGCGTCAGCCACCTGTTCCAGCGCCGCCGAGGCGTCGCCCGGCGCGGCCGCGTCGATCACCAGCACAAAGCCATGCGGCACCGCCCCGCCAAGCGCCCGCATCCGCCAGTCGACGGCCGCCGCGCGGCGCATCGGACAGCCG
>NZ_NHSD01000169.1 GCF_016653255.1 Rhodobaculum claviforme | reverse complement strand
CCCAACCCGCGACCGCCCCGACGCGGGCCGAGGCCGTCCGCCCCACCGCCTGCCTGGCGCTGGCCGATGGCACGCTGTTTTACGGCACGGGCTTCGGCGCCACCGGCGAGACGGTGGCCGAGCTGTGCTTCAACACCGCCATGACCGGCTATCAGGAGATCATGACCGATCCGTCCTATGCCGGGCAGATCGTCACCTTCACATTCCCCCACATCGGCAACGTCGGCACCAACGACGACGACGACGAGACCGCCGACCCCGTCGCCGCCGGCATGGTCGTGCGCTGGGCGCCGACCGATCCGTCGAACTGGCGCGCCGCCGGGCATCTGTCGGAGTGGCTGGCCCGGCGCGGGCGCATCGCCATGGGCGGCGTCGACACCCGCCGCCTGACCCGCGCGATCCGCCGCCAGGGCGCGCCCCATGCGGCGCTGGCCCACAGCCCCGACGGTCGCTTCGACATCGAGGCGCTGGTCGCCCGCGCCCGCGGCTGGGCGGGGCTGGTGGGGCGCGACCTCGCGCGGGATGTCAGCTGCGCGCAATCCTACCGCTGGGACGAGATGCGCTGGGCCTGGCCCGAGGGCTACACCCGCCGCGCCACCCCCGGCCGCCGCGTCGTCGCCATCGACTATGGCGCCAAGCGCAACATCCTGCGGTGTCTGGCGTCGGCGGGCTGCGATGTCACCGTCCTGCCCGCCACCGCCACCGCCGAGGAGGTCCTCGCCCACAACCCCGAGGGGGTGTTCCTGTCCAACGGTCCCGGCGATCCGGCGGCCACCGGCGCCTATGCGGTGCCGATGATTCGCGGCGTGCTGGAGCGCGACATCCCCGTCTTCGGCATCTGCCTCGGCCATCAGATGCTGGCGCTGGCGCTGGGGGCGCGCACGATCAAGATGAACCACGGCCACCACGGCGCCAACCACCCGGTCAAGGACCTGGAGACCGGCAAGGTCGAGATCACCTCGATGAACCACGGCTTCACCGTCGACAGCCAGAGCCTGCCTGCGGGCGTGGTCGAAACCCATGTGTCGCTGTTCGACGGCTCCAACTGCGGCATCCGCATGGCCGACCGCCCGGTGTTCAGCGTGCAGTACCACCCCGAAGCGAGCCCCGGCCCCCAGGACAGCTATTACCTGTTCGAGCGGTTTGTCGCCGCGATGGCGCGCCGGGGGGTGGCTTAATCCCGCGTTAACCATGCTGCCCCAAGGTTCCCGCTGTCGTTGAACAGGAGGGGGCCTTGGCCGCGCTGCCCGAGCTTGCCATCCCGGCGCCCATGTCGGTGCCCATGCCGACGGCTGCCCCGGTGTCCACCGGGCGGGCGTCGGTGGATGTCGCGCCGCAACGCACGCTGGGGCAGGTGTTGCTGGAGCGTGGCGCTGTGGATGCGCCCACCCTGATGCAGGCCCTGGAAAGCGAATCGCGCGGCAGTGCCGAACTGGCCGATGTGCTGTTGCGTGAAGGGGTGATCGACCCTGACACGCTGGTGGCCGCCCAGTCCCTCCAATGGGGGGCCGAGGTCGCAGACCTCGGGGCCTGTCCGCCCGATCCGCGGCTCGTGGACCGCTTTGGCGTGCGCGCATGCGTGCGGTCGGGACTGGTGCCGTGGCGGCGGGCCGGGCCGGTCGTGGTCGTGGTGACCGCCCGCCCCGATGCCTTTGCGCGCCAGCGCCCGGGGCTGGAGGCTGCGCTGGGCCCCGTGGTCATGGCGCTGGCCCCCGAACCGGCGGTGCAGATGGCGCTGCGGCAGGTGCGCGGCGGCGCCTTGCAGGCGGCGGCCGAGACGCGGGCGCCGCTGCACCACAGTTGCCGTGGCTCGGTGCTGCCACGGCTGCGGCTGTGGGTTCTGGGCGGGCTGGCTCTGCTGGCGGTGGGGGCGGTGGTCGCGCCGGTGGTGGCGCTGGCGGTGCTGACGGTGTGGGCGCTGACGCTGCTGGTGCTGTTCACCGCGCTGAAGCTCGCGGCCAGTGTCGCGACCCTGCGCGCCCGCGCCCACGAAGGGGCGGGCTGGGACACGCCCCGGCCGATCATCGCGCGCCTGCCCGTCGTCTCGGTCCTGGTCGCCCTGCATGGCGAGCGCGAGATCGCGCCGCGGCTGGTGCGCCGCCTGGGGGCGCTCGCGTGGCCGCGGGGCCTTCTGGACGTGATCCTCGTGCTGGAGGAGGACGACCACGCCACCCGCACCGCGCTGGCGGGCGCCGACCTGCCGCCATGGATGCGGGTGCTGGCGGTCCCCCCCGGCGGCGTGCGCACCAAGCCGCGCGCCCTGAACTATGCGCTCGATCACTGCCGCGGCAGCATCATCGGCGTGCTGGATGCCGAGGACGCGCCCGACCCCGACCAGATCCACCAGATCGTGCGCCATTTCCACGCCCGCGGTGCCGATGTCGCCTGCCTTCAGGGCGTGCTGGGCTATTACAACGCGGCCGAGAACTGGCTGTCGCGCTGTTTTGCGGTGGAATACGCCGTGTGGTTCCGGATGATGCTGCCGGGGCTGGCGCGGCTGGGGCTGGTGGTGCCGCTGGGCGGCACGACCGTCTATTTCCGCCGCGAGGCGCTGGAGAAGGTCGGCGCCTGGGACGCCCACAACGTGACCGAGGATGCCGATCTGGGCCTGCGGCTGGCCCGCCACGGCTATCGCACCGAGGTCGTGGCGACGGAAACCGGAGAGGAGGCCACCTGCCGCCCGCTGCCCTGGGTCCGGCAGCGGTCGCGCTGGACCAAGGGGTTCGCCGTCACCTATGCCACCCACATGCGCAATCCGCGCGCGCTGTGGCGCGATCTGGGGGCGTGGCGGTTCTTCGGGGTACAGGTGCTGTTCCTGTCCACCCTCAGCCATGCCTTGCTGGCACCGGTGCTGTGGTCGTTCTGGGCGCTGGCGCTGGGGCTTGGGCATCCGCTGGCGGGGCCGCTGGGGGCTGCGGGGCTGGTGGCTCTGGCGGCCCTGTTCGTCACCTCCGAAGTCATCGGCATCGCCATCGGGCTGCTGGCGGTGTCGCAGCGGCGCGGTCTGCGCTGGCTGCGGCCGTGGGTGCCGACGCTGCATGTCTATCATCCGCTGGCCACCCTGGCGGCGCTCAAGGCCCTGTGGGAGGTGGTCGTGCAACCCGTCTATTGGGACAAGACCGCCCATGGCCGCTTCGATGGCGCGGCTCCGCCGGCGGTGGTGGTCGCGGGCGCGCGCCGGGTTGCCACGCCGCAGGCGGCGGTCATGGCGCTTGCACGCACGCCCTCGCACCCGCTAGGGCACACGCCACCCGACCCGCACACGGAGCCGCCGATGACATCGCGACAGCAACAGGCCGAGGAGCGTCTGGCCCACCTCGAGCGCCTGGCCGAGGACCTCTCGGACGAGATCGCCCGGCAGTCGCGCCAGCTTGCCGCGGTGGAGCGCCAGCTGGCCCGGCTGACCCACCGCGAAGCCCAGCGCGAGGCCGAGGCAGGCGCCGGCGTCCCCCTCGCCGATCAGCGCCCGCCGCACTGGTGAGCATGCGGTTCGCCGCCCCCCGGAGCGTCCGTGCAGCGCCTTGGGGTCAGCGCCGCGCCCGACGGGTCGTGGCCGGGCCCGCACGCGGGCGCTTCGGTGTCCCCGGGCGGCGGGGAGGGCGCCTGCCGTGTCGGCAGCCGCCGTCAGCGCTTCTTCTTGTCGGAATACCCGTAGCCATAGCCATAGCCATAGCCGTAGCCATACCCGTAGCCGCCATACCCATACCCGTAGGCATCGCCCGCGGTGGCATAGCGGCACTTGTTCACCACCACCCCGAGGAAGTTGCAGCGTGCCCGCAATTCCTCGCCGCAGCGCTTGATCTCGGGCATGGTGCTGCTGCCGGCGGCGGCCACCAGCAGGACGCAGTCGATCTGGTCGATGAAGCCCAGTGTATCGTCGGCCAGCAGCATCGGGGGCATGTCGAACAGCATCACGTCCGGGGCGTAGCGCTGTTCGATGGCGTCCATGATGCGCCCGGTCTCGACCCGCTGCAGCAGTTCGGAGCTGTCGGGCTCGGCCTCGGCGTTCATGCCGATGGCGAGGTTGTGGCCGATGCGGCGAAACACCTCCTGCGGCTGCGCCTCACCGGTCAGGGCCTGGGCGAACTGCGGCGCCTCGCGCATTCCCAAGGCGTCGGCAACGGCGGGGCGGCGCAGGTCGAACTCCACCAGCATGGAGCGCAGGTCGGGTTGCCGCCCCAGGCTGTAGGCGAGGTTGAGCGCGAGCGTGGTCTTGCCGCAGGCCGCCGTGGGTGAGGTGATCGCCACCCGTCGCCAGCCGTGGCTGCGCAGCTGGTGCAGCAGCTTGGTGCGCATGATGTCGAACGATGCCGCCGCCGCCCCGCGCTTGTGCGCGTGAATATGGTTGCGCTCCAGCGCATCGACCGAGGGGGTGATCTCGATCAGATCATCCCACAGCGCCATGTGGTCGCTGCTGGCCTCGGTCCGGGTGGGGGCGGCGGCACGCGTCACGGTCCGCTCGGGGGGCAGGCCACGGGCCTCGCGCTCCTTGCGGGCCTTGTCGATGGCCGACTGAATGAAATCCATTGCTGACCTTCCAGCAGGAACCGGGATCTAGCCGGTTGCGTCGCGCATCATGTCCATGACACGGCCCAGGCCGGTCACTTCGGTGATGCGCGCAATGATGATATCGAGCGGCAGGTAATTCTGGTCCAACCACCACAGCGCGCCCGGAACCGCAACCAGCAACAGGACCGCCGCAAGGATCACGAGGCCGCGCCGAACCAGAATTTCGCGCCGGCTGCGGAACAGTGGCACCGTGCCGAACGGCGCCATGCCCAGCCCCTGGGTGATTTCCACCGGGCGCAGGATCGCGCGGTTGGACAGGATCAGCAGCCCGACGATCAGCGCGCCCAGGGCAACGCCGCCCCCGGCGCCTGCGATGGCGATACCGGTGCGGTTGGGCTTGTTGGGAGAGCCCGGGGCAACCGCCTGTTCCAGGACGGTGATCCGGTGGCCGCGGGCCTGTGCCTCGATCCGTTCGCCGATGCGCGCCTGTGCCCGGCGGCCGACGGCGCTGTTGTACTGTTCCTGGAGGTTGGCATAGTCACGCTCCAGCGTGGCCAGTTCCGAGGCGGTGGCCGCGGTGGCGTCGATGGACGTGGCCAGCGCCTCCAGCTCCTCCTCGATCAATTGCCGCTGCGAGGCGAGGAAGTCGATCTGCGCGTCGATGTCCGCGACCTGGAGATCGAACAGCGAGGCCGTTCCGTCGCCATCGCCGCCCATCTGTTCGGCGACGATTTCCTCCAGCGCGGCGACCTGGGCGCGCAGGGTGCGCAGGCGGGGGTTGTCCTCGGTGAAGATGATCGTCGCGCGCGACAGCTCGCGGCGCAGGGCCTGGAGTTCGCGCTGTTCGTCGGTGGCGTTGGCCTCGGAGCCGGCAAAGGCGCCGGTCCTCTCGAAGGTGGTGACCATGCGGTCGCGCCGGTCGCGCAGGCTGGTCAACTCGCGGTCGATCTGAAGCAGGCGCTCCTGCTGGGCGGTCTGGCGGGTGCGGCGGAAGTTCAGGCTGTCGGGCAGGGCGTCGCGGTTGGCCTCGCGGTAGGCCAGGATGCGCGCGGTCTGCCGCTCCAGCTCGTCGGTGAGACGCTCCATCTCCTCGTCGAAGAAGGCGAGCGTCTGGGTGGTTGCGGCGGTCCGCAGGGCGACGTTCTCGCGCAGGATCTGATCCACGAGGTTGTTGGCCACCGCCGCGGCGACCGCGGGCCGGCCGGCCTCGAAGGCCACGCGCATGGTGCCTGTGTTCCCGCGAATGGTGGTGATGGTGATCCGCCGGCGCATGTCGGCCACGATGTCGTCGGGGCTGAGGTTGCGGCCCGCGTGCAGACTGAACTCGCGCGACATGTCGAGCATGTTGTCGCGCGCCAGAACGCGCTGCCGGATCTGCCCGAGCACTTCGCCCGGGGTGGCCCGCAGGGTCGATGCGGCAAGGTCCGCCGGCACCTGGGGCGATTCGACCAGCAACTGCGCCTCGGCCTGGAAGCGCGAGGGCAACGAGGTCGCCAGCCACACCGACCCCGCGACCACCGGCATCGCCACGAGGACCAGGATGTGCAGCTTGCGCAGGAACAGCTGAATCAGGAACTTGTAATCAAGTGTCATGGCCTGCCTCTCGTGGCTGGTCTGGGGTCCGATCGGCCGTGCGCGCGGTGCCCTGTGTCATCGCGTCGGGGCGGGGTGCCGCCGGTCCCCCGACGAATACTCCGTCATCGAGGACATGGGCAACGATGCCGCCCGTCACCGCCGGCGCGTCCTCGGTGTAGGCATAGACCAGCGCAAGGTCGCACAGCTGGTTCACCAGCCGCGGAACGCCGCCGGTTGCGGTGTGGATGTGCGTCACCGCGGCATCGTCGAACAGCATGTAGGTGGCCCCCGCGACCGCCAGACGGTGTTCGATGTAATCGTGCACGGTGTCGCGGTCCATCGCCGGCAGGTGGAACCGGGCCGCGACGCGCTGGGTGAACTGGGCCATGTCGGGGCGGTGCAGGACCTCGCGCAGCTCCGGCTGGCCCACAAGCACCAGTTGCAGAAGCTCATCGCTGTTGGCGTTCACGTTGGTGAGCATCCGCAGCTCCTCCAGCGCGTCGCGGTCGAGGTTCTGCGCCTCGTCGAAGATCAGCACGACGCGCCGACCCTCGGCATACTGGGCGATGATGAACTGCTGGAACGCCGAGAACAGCGAGACATAGTCGGCCTCGGGTGCGGTGGGCTGGCCCAGCGCCATCAGCACCCAGCGCAACAGCGCACCGCGCGCGGCGTGCGCGTTGGACACCAGCCCCACCGTCACCGCGGGCCCGAGGCGCCGCAACAGGTGATGGATCAGCGTCGTCTTGCCCGCCCCCACCTCGCCGGTGATCATGGTGATCGGGGCGCGCGTCAGGATCCCGTATTCAAGGATCGCATAGGCACGTCGATGCGCCTGCGACCAGAACAGGAAGCCCGGATCCGGCACCAGCGAGAACGGTCGCTCGGTCAGGCCGAAGTGTTCCAGATACAGGGTCGGGGCGGATGCGCCGGACAGGATCGGCCCGCCGAAGTCCACGGCCGGGTCCATGGCGGGCGGGGGCCGCCCCTCGGGCGCGGTGGCGGGCTGCGGGG
>NZ_NHSD01000168.1 GCF_016653255.1 Rhodobaculum claviforme | reverse complement strand
CCCGATGCGCCCGCCCCCGAACGTCCCGGCACCTGGCTTGAAACCGACATCACGGGACACGGCACCGCGCTGGCCGCCACGGGCTGGGCGGGGATGGACCGGCGCACGCGGACGGGGGCGGTGCCGGGCGCGCGCGCGTCCGGACCCGGCGTGGCGCCCGGAAGGATCGGCCGCGGGATCGGCTGCGGGATGCGGTGTGGCTCGAACGGCTTGAAGATACAGCCCATCGGCGCTGCCCCCCCCGCGACCGGAAACCGGTCGGACTGTCCCCCGGGGCGGCGGCCCGCCCGTCCCCTGGCAAGGTGCACCACGCGACAAGGGCGCACAAGCCCGCGGCCCGGTCCGACAGCAATGTCGCCACCAGACCGCGCCAAGGCGTGGAACCCGCGTGCCGACCCGGTGATCGCGCACAGCCCCGGCGGTGCATGTGCCGCGTGCGGCGCACAGGTGTGCCCGGCGGCAGCGGACCCCCTCCGCGCGACCTGCGGTGCGGGCGTTGCCGGTATCCCCGCGCCGGGGCCACCCGGACAGACGCAGGTCATTCGCGCGCTCCGGCCGTGGCGGGCGGCGGAGCGGGGGCGGCATCGACCGGCTCGGCGGCGCCCGGACCTGCGTGGATCAGAAGCACGACCGCCAGCCCCCACAGCGTCAGCAGCGTGTTGGACACCGCATAGGGCACGGTGTAGCCCAGCATCGGCACGTTGCTTTTCGCCACCTCCGACACCATCGCACCCGACGCGGTGGAGGTGCGCGCCCCCCCGCAGGCGCCCAGATTGATCGCAGGGTCGAAGCGGAACACGTATTTCCCGACCAGCGGCGCCAGGATCATCGGCACCGATGTCGCGAACAGCCCGGCAAAGAAGATCCCGAAGCCCGCCTGCTGCAACCCCGCGATGAAGGTCGGCCCCGCCGAGATCCCCACCACCGCGATGAACACGTTCAGGCCGACCGAGTTCATGAACCACAGCGTGGACTCCGGCACGTTGCCCACCATCGGGTTGACCGTGCGGTACCAGCCCAGCACGATCCCCGCGATCAGCGCCCCGCCCGAGGTGCCCAGCGTGATCGGGATGCCATGCACCGGCAGGATCAGCGACCCGATCAGGCCGCCGATGCAGATGCCCAGCCCGACCAGAACCATGTTGGTGATCGTGGTGGGCCGGTCGGCATAGCCCAGCGCCTCGACCACACGGTCGGTGTGGACCTTGCTGCCGGTGATGCGCACGATGTCGCCGCGGTGTAGGGTGGTCTGCGCCAGCACCGGCACCTCCACCCCGGCCGAGCCGCGCCGGATCTGGTTCAGGTACACGCCGCGCGCGAACGGTTCCCGCGCCAGATCGATGAGCTGGCATCCGTCGACCGACCTTGCGGTGACCAGCACGTCCACCGCCTCCACGGGGATGTCGATCAGCGCGCGGTCCTCGACCTCCTCGGTCATGTTCGACAGCGCCACCAGCGCCTGGCGACGGCCCGAGACGGCGACCACGTCGCCCGCCTCCAGCACCAGGTCGGGGTCGACCTCAACCAGTTCACCGCCCTTGCGCACCCCCTCGATGAACAGCCGCTCGCCATTGGCCGCCGCCTCGGCCGCGGTGATCGTCATGCCCGCCACGCGACCGCCCGCGGGGATGCGAAAGGCGCGCAGCTCGTGCTGGTGCCAGGCGCTGCCCATGCCGGCGGCGGGCGCCCCGATGGAGTGTTCGCGTTCGTAGCGCGCGCACTCCGCCTCGATGTCGACGCGCAGCAGCTTCGGACCCAGATAGGCAAGGATCCATCCCGTCCCCACCGTCCCGAAGATATAGGTGATGGCATAGGCGACAGGGATCAGGTTCTCCTGCTCGGTGATCTGGTCAGGGGTCATGCCGGTGCGCGCGAACGCGTCCGTGGCGATCCCGATCGAGGCCGAGATCGTCTGCGACCCCGCCAGCAGCCCCACCGCCAGACCCGGGCCATAGCCCGCCACCATCGCCGCCCCCACCACGCAGGCCAGCACCAGCAGGCAGACCACCACCGCAAACGCCGCCTGCGGCACCCCGTCCGACGCGATGCCGCGCACGAACTGCGGCCCCACGCCAAAGCCCACGGCGAACAGGAACATGGTGAAGAAGATCGACTTGATCTGGTCCGAGATCTCGATCCCAAGCTGGCCCACCACGATGCCCGTCAGCAACGTCCCCGTCACCGCGCCCAGCGAAAACGAGCCGAACCTGCGCGCCCCCACCCAGTAGCCCACCGCCAGCGTGACAAAGATCGCAAGCTCGGGGTGGGCACGCAGGGTGTCGGGGATCCAGGTCTGCAGGTGCTCGAACATGGGCACGGTCCTCGGGGCGGCGGGATCGGGAGGGAGGGAGGCGGCGCACACGGCCGGCCCCGCGGGGCCGGCCCGGGTCCTGCGTCAGGCGCCGCTCAGCACTTGCTGGGGGTGGTCTTGTGGCCGTGAAGGGCCGGTGGCGTGGCGTTGCCGCCGTGCGCCTCCAGCCACTTGCAGCAGTCCACGATGTCCCGCGCCAGCCCCTTCAGCACGTTGCGGTTGAGGTGCGGGCGCACCACGATGCGCAAGGAGCGCACCTCCTCGGCCGCCGGCGGCATGGTGTAGGCCGACAGCACCCAGCCCTTCTCGCGCACCTTGGCCGAGACGTCGAACTCGCTGAAGTTCGTGAAGCCGTCCTTCAGCGTCAGCGCGACGACCGGAATGCGCTGCGTCTCGTTCATGATGGTGAAGTAGCCGCTGTCCACCAGCAGGTCGCGCAGGTACTGCGAATTCTCCACCGTCTTGGTCATGATCCGCTGGTAGCCCTCGAAGCCCAGCCGGATGAAGCCGTAGTACTGCAACGCGATCTGCACCGCATTGCGCGAGAAGTTCAGCGTGGCGGTGGGCATCTCGCCGCCCAGATAGTTGACGTAGAAGATCAGATCCTCGTTGAAGATCCTGCGCTCGCGGAACACCACCCAGCCCAGCCCCGGCGGCACCAGGCCGAACTTGTGGCCCGACGCGTTGATCGACTGCACCCGCGGCAGGCGGAAATCCCATTCGTAATCGGGATAGCAGAACGGGTTCACGAACCCGCCCGAGGCGCCGTCGATATGCATCGGGATGGAAATGCCGGTACGTTTTTCATAGGCGTCGAGCCAGTCGTGGATCTCCTGGATGTCGTCGTCCTCGCCGGTGAATGTCTGCCCGGCGATGGCCACGACGCAGATGGTGTTTTCATCCACGTATTCGTCCAGATGCTCCGCCGTCAGGCGATAGTTGCCGGGTTTCAGCGGCACGATGCGCGGCTCCACGTCGAAATAGCGCAGGAACTTCTTCCACACGATCTGGACGTTGCCGCCGGTGACCATGTTGGGGCGCGTGGCGTCCTTGCCCGCGCGCTCGCGGGCCTGGCGCCAGTTCCATTTGTGCGCAAGCCCGGCCAGCATGCACGCCTCGGACGACCCCACCGTGGCCGCGCCATAGGGTTCCACGTCCGCGGGGCCGTTCCACAGCGTGTGCAGCCATTTCACCATCCGCCGTTCCATGGCGAACAGCTGCGGGTACATGTCGTGGTCGATGTGGTTCTTGAGGATGTGCTCGCGCGCGAGCTCCATCTCCTCGGGCTCCATGAAGGTGGTCACGAAGGACGACAGGTTCATCTCGGGGCGCGCGTCGGTCCAGGCCTCGGAGTTGACGATGGCCTTGGCGGCGCGGGGATGCACCCCCCGGGCGGGCATGTGGTCGTCGGGGACCTCCATGTTGAACATGTCCCACGGAGTCATCTTGCTTTCGTCCTGCATCTTCCGCCCCTTGCCTGCAAACCGGGGGGCTGCGCGCGCACGCGTCCCCGCTGTGGCGTACATGACGCAGCGCAGGCAGGCGCAGAAGTACGCACAGGTACGCACGCCCCCGACCCCGCCTCTGACCCCAGCCCCGGCCGTGCGGGGGCGCGGGCGTCAGGGCCGGGCCGGTTGCGGCCGCCAGCCCGCCTGGCGCAGGCCCGCGACCAGGGCCCGCACCACCGCGGGATGGGTCCGGTGCGGCATCAGATAGGCCACCGGGTCGCGCGCCAGCGCGGGGCAGCGCTGCGCCATCGCCTCCAGCGCCTCGGCCGCCTGGGCGCGCTGGCCAAGCTGGCCGTGGGCGGCGGCCAGAAGCGCCGCACTGACCGCCATGCCGTCGGCGGCGGCGCGCATGGCGACCTCCAGCGTCTCGGTCGCGCGGCCCCACATCAGGCGGTGCACGGCGATACTGCGGAAGTATCGCGGCGGCGGGTTGACGGCGCGCGCCACCGCCCGCTCCAGCAGGTCGATGCCGCCGGGATCGTTGCCCCCCACCACCCGCAGCCACCCCAGCGCCGCCAGCACATCGGGGTCATGCGGGCCGAGGGCGATCGCCTGTTCGCCGGTCATCAGCGCCGCAGCGCCCTGCCCCGCATAGTGCTGGGTCACCAGCAGCGCCAGATGGCCGGGGATGTTCTCCGGGTCCAGCGCCAGGGCGCGGCGCGCGGCGGCCATCGCCGGGGCAAAGTCACGGCCCTCGCCCTGCGGATCATGGCCAAAGCGCCGCCCGTCCAGCCGCAGGAACGCCAGACAGGCCCAAGCATCGGCATAGCCGGGATCGCAGCGCACCGCGCGCTCCAGCCCGGCGCGGGTGTCGCGATAGGCCTCGGGCAGATGGGTGCGGCGGTAGGTCTGCGCGGCCACCACCGCCATGTAGCTCTCGATCGAGGGCGCCCCCGAGCGGGCGATCCGCACCACGAGCGCCTCGCGCAGGCCGGGCTCCGGCGCCGCCAGCGCATCGGCGATGTCGCAGGCGATCTCGGACTGGACCGAGATCACGTCGCGGCCGGTCAGCGCCCGCGTGAAGGTGCGGCCCCAGACCACCCGCCCATCCGCCGCCGCCACCAGCCGCACGCTGACCTTCAGCCGCCCGGCCTCGGCCTGCACCGCCCCGCGCACCGCAAAGGCCGAACCGTCGGCCCCGACCAGGCCACCCGCCCCCGGCGGTGTGGCAAAGCTGTCCTCCACGCTGTGCAACCGGAAGCCGGGATGGCGCATCAACCCCGAGATCACCTCGTGGGTCAGCCCGTCGGCAAGATCGCGCAGGACCGCAGCCCCGCCCAGTGCCGCGAAGCGGCGCACCAGAACCACCGGCTGCGCCGGGTCCACCGAAGGTGCGGCCGCAGGACGTGGAGCACCAGGAAATGGGGCCACCGACGCGCCCCTTGGGCCGTCGGCATCGGCCATCCCCGGCGGCGACGGCGCGGCGGTTGACGGCCAGCCGGGCGGGGCCAAGGGTTGGGCCTCGAACACGGCCATGTAGCCGCCCTTGGGCACCCCGATGCGGATCGGGTCCCAGCGCCCCGGCCCCACATAATAGCTGTCGAGGTCCCGCCGCAGGCGCCGCGCCTCCACCCGCACGATGGCGTCGCTGGTGCCGTCACCGCCCGCCAATCGGCCGAACACCTCCACCGCGACCGATGTGCCCTTGAGCCGTCGGCCGCGCCCCGCCAGCGTCTCGGCCACGATGTGGCGCAGAAAGGCCCCCCGGCGCGCGCTGCCCTGCCAGTCGGGATGGGCCAGCAGCCGCTCGAGATACGCGAGGATCTGCTCCGGCGTGGCGGGCAGGGGGGCCCCGCCGGGCGCCGCCTGCACGGCCGCTCCGGACGCACCGTCGCCCTGCGGCCGAAGCCGCGGATACATCCGGGCATCATCCATGGCAGTCGCTCCGTCGTCACCCATACCGTCGGCCTGTCATCTTCGCAGTGTAGCTTCGAAGGTGGCGGCCTCAACACCCCGCTGGGCAACCGCCGCCGCGCTCAGAGCGTGCGCTTGTGGATCTGCCCGCCGCGCATGATCAGGCGCAGGCTGACCTCGGGATCTGCCAGAAAATCGAGGCTGACGGCCGGGTCGCCATCGGCCACCAGAAGATCGGCCATCGCCCCGGCCTCCACCACCCCCAGCCGCCCCGGCAGGCCGCGCCGGGTCCGCGACATCTCCAGCAGATCGCCCGCGCGCCCGGTCGCCGTCGCCAGCAGCGTCAGCGGGTCCATCAGCCGCGCAAGCTTGGCCAGCTGATGGCCCTGCCCCGGCAGGTTCTGCGGGCTGAACAGGATGTCGGTGCCCCAGACCGTCGGCACCCCGAAGCGCTGCGCCATCTCGTAGGCGGCCTCGGTGCCCTTGCCGATGCGCTGCTGCGCGGCGCGTGCGGCGGGATCGGCGTGCACATTGGCATCCCCGTCGGCCAGGAACGGCTGAAGGCTCCACCAGACCCCCTCGCCGGCCATCATGCGCGCGGTCTCCGCGTCCGCCAGCTGGCCGTGCTCGATCGAGCGCACGCCCGCACGGATCGCCCGCTGGATGCCGGCGGGGACATAGACATGGGTCATCACATAGGTGCCCCAGTCGGCCGCGGCCTGCACGCCCGCGCGCAGTTCGGGTTCGGTGAACTGCACGCTGTCGATCGGGTCATAGGTCGAGGTCACGCCGCCCCCGGCCATCATCTTGACATGGTCCGCCCCGAGCAGAAGCTGTTCGCGCGCGCGGCGCAGCACCTCGGCCTCGCCATCGGCCAGGATGGACATGCCCGCCGCCTCGAAGCCGAACATCTGGCCCGGTGCGCGCGGCACCTCGGCGCGCATGCGGAAATCGCCGTGACCCGAGGTCTGCGAGATCATCGCCCCCGCGAGAAAGATCCGCGGCCCCGCCACCACGCCCTCGTCGATGGCCCGGCGCAGCGCAAATGACGGCCCGCCGCAGTCGCGCACGGTGGTGAATCCGCGCATCAGGGTGCGCCCGGCCTCGCGCGCGGCCAGCAGATGGAGATAGGGCACCTCCGCCGTCATCGCGGTCATCTGCGTGACCGCGCACAGCGTGGCGTGCCAGTGCGAATCGATCAGCCCCGGCATCAGCACCCGGCCGCCGCAATCGACCGTCTCGGCGTCGGTGACGGTTTCGGCCACCGGGACCAGCGCCGCGATGCGCGCACCCTCCACCAGCACCGACAGCCCCTCGCGCAGCGGGCCGCCGTGGCCGTCGAACAGGCGCAGGTTGGTGAAGCGGACCGGGCGGGCCGGTTGCCCGGCCGGGCCGGGGCCGACGCTGGCGGCGCCCGGTCCGATCCCCATCGCGCGGGCCTGCGGGCCCGCAAGGATCGCCGCCGTCGCGCCGGGCCCCTGGGTGACCTCGCGCCGGGCCATGTCGTCCATCATGCGCCAGTGGACCGCCCGCGCCACCACACCGGAGCAGCCACAGGGCGCGGGGGGCGCCCCCTCGACCGCCTTCCGGGGGTCGGGG
>NZ_NHSD01000167.1 GCF_016653255.1 Rhodobaculum claviforme | reverse complement strand
TGCTGGGCGACGCCGACGCCGCCCCGCCCCCCGCCACCGCCACGCAGGAGGCGTGCAGGATCATCGCCCCGCGCGCCCGCTCATCGCGGCGTCCAGGCCGGGGCGGCGCTGCTGCTGGGGCCGTCGGGGGCGGGCAAGTCGCAGGTGGCGCTGCGGATGCTGGCGCTGGGCGCCGTGCTGGTGGCCGACGACCGCACGGAGCTGTCGCGCGAGGGCGACCACCTGCGCGCGCAGGCCCCCGGCGCCATCCGCGGCCTGATCGAGGCGCGCGGCATCGGGCTGCTGCGCGCGCCCACGGTGGGATCGGCGCGGGTGGTGCTGGCGGTCGACCTGGCGCAGCGCGAAGGCGCCCGGATGCCACCGCCGCGGATCTGGTCGGCGCTGGGGCTGGAGGTGGCGCTGATCCATGCGCCGGAAACGGGATGTTTGCCTTCGGCGCTGATGCTCTATCTCCGGCACGGAGGCTGCATTCCGCCATGACCCAGACGCCGCCCATTGCGCCCATTGCGCCCGTGCGTCCCGCCCCCGGCTGGCGGGTGGTCTGCGTGATCGGCCCGGCCGGCGCCGGGCGCACCACGGCGCTGAACGCGCTGGAGGATCTGGGCTTCCAGACCATCACCAACATGCCGCTGGAGCTGCTGCCGCATCTGCTGGCCGGACCGGCACAGGGGCGGCCGCTGGCGCTGGGGCTTGATGTGGGGATGCCCGGCTTTGCGGTGACGGCGTTCCTCGACCTCGTGGCCGAGATCGACGCGGACCCGCGCGCCAGCATCCGGGTCGTGTACCTCGACTGCCGCCCCGAGGCGTTGCTGCGGCGGTTCTCCGAGACGCGCCGCCGCCACCCCTCGGCGCCGGCCGACCATCCCGCGGACGGGATCGCGCGCGAACATGCCCTGCTGGCACCTGTGCGCGACCGGGCCGACATCGCGATCGACACCTCCGACATGTCACCGCACGATCTGCGCGCGGAAATGGCGCGCTGGTTCGGCGGCGACGGCACCGGGCTGGCGGTGTCGTTGCAGTCCTTCAGCTACAAGCGGGGCGTGCCGCGGGGCCTCGACATGGTGTTCGACTGCCGGTTCCTGCGCAATCCCTACTGGGTGCCGGAGCTGCGCGGCGGCGACGGGCGCTGCGGGGCGGTGGCCGCCCATATCCGCAGCGACCCGCGCTATGCGCCGTTCCTTGCGCAGATCAACGATCTGCTGGCCCTGCTGCTGCCCGCCCACGCCGAGGAGGGCAAGACACACCTCGGCATCGGCTTTGGCTGTACCGGGGGGCAACACCGCTCGGTCATGGTGGTGGAAACCCTGGCCGAGGGCCTTGCGAAGGCGGGGTGGCAGGTGTCTAAGCGACACAGGGAGGTCACCGACGACCCGGTGACACCCCAAGGCCGCGCCGGGACCACGCCCGGCGATGCGGAGGCGAAATGACTGGCGTGATCGGCATCGTGATCGTCGCCCATGGCGGGCTCGCGCGCGAGTATCTCTCGGCGGTGGAACACATCGTGGGCCATCAGGGGGGCATGCGCGCCATCGCCATCGAGGACGGCCATGACCGCGCCGCCAAGCAGGCCGAGATCTGTGCCGCCGCCGATGCCGTCGACGGCGGCGCGGGCGTGGTGGTGGTGACCGACATGTTCGGCGGATCGCCCTCCAACCTGTCATTGCGCGCCTGCGTCGCGCCCGACCGCCGGATCCTGTACGGAGCAAACCTGCCGATGCTCATCAAGCTTGCGAAATCGCGCCGTCGGAGCGTGGACGAGGCGGTGGCCTCGGCGCTCGAATCGGGGCGCAAGTACATCGACAGTCTGGATCTGGGCGCGCAGGTGGAGGGGGCGCGATGAACGCCCACGCCGGGACGTGGCCGGTGCGCCGCACGCTGGAGATCGTCAACGAAAAGGGGCTGCACGCCCGCGCCTCGGCCCGCTTCGTGGAGGTCGTGGAGGCCCACGACGCCGAAGCCGAGGTGGAGCGCGACGGACAGGTCGTGCCGGCCGATTCGATCATGGGGCTGCTGACGCTGGGGGCCGCGCGCGGCACCACCATCGCCCTGCGCGCCCGTGGCCCACAGGCCGAGGCGCTGGCCGACGCGCTCGTCACGCTGGTCGGGAACCGCTTCGGCGAGGCGTTCTGAGCCGCGCTCAGACCTCGTCCACCGCAATCACCCCCTGCAAGGTGCGCAGCGCGCCACGGATCTGCGGCGTCACCGGCAGGCTGCGGCCGATGGTCACGTCGATCTCGTGACCGGAGGCGGGGTCGGCCACACAGACGTGGATCGGCCCGCGTGCGGTCCCCCTCGCAGCACCCAGCTTCTCCAGCAGCGCAGCGACCGAAGGCACGGCCACCGCATCGGCCAGATGGATGCGCAGCCCCGCCGCCCCCGCCCCGGCCACCACCGCATCGACGGGACGGATGTCGCGCGCCAGCAGCTTCAGCGTCTCGCCCTCGGCGGTGGCCTCCACCGTCAGCACGACGTTGCAGCCCGGTTCCAGATGCTGGCGGCCGGCCTCCAGCGTCTCGGAAAACACCGTTACCTCATAAAGGCCGGTGGGGTCCGACAGCTGGCAGAAGGCAAAGCGGTTGCCGCGCGCGGATTTCCGCTCCTGCCGGGCGCCGACGGTGCCGGCGATGCGGCCCACCAGCGGCGCGCCTTGCGCGCGCGCCGTCAGCGCGGCCAGCGTCAGCACATCGCAGCGCTTCAGCGCAGGCAGGTAATCGTCCAGCGGGTGCCCCGACAGATAGAACCCGATGGCCGCGTATTCCCCCGCGAGCCGGTCGGTGGGCAGCCAGTCCGGCGCCCCGTCCAGGCGCGGCTCGGGAATGTCCTCGCCGGCCTCGCCGAACAGCGACACCTGGGCGGAGGCGCGCGCGTCATGGACCGCCGCCGAATACGCCATCAGCGCCTCCAGCCCGTCGAACACGCGGCGCCGGTTGGCATCGAGCACATCGAAGGCGCCCGCGCGGGCCAGCATCTCCAGCGGGCGCTTGCCGACGCGGCGCAGGTCGACCCGGCGTGCGACATCGAACAGCGTCGCGAACGGCCGGTCCCCCCGCGCCGCCACGATCAGCTCCATCGCGCCGAGGCCCACGTTCTTGAGCGCCCCCAGCCCATAGACCAGCCGGCCGTCCTCCACGTCGAACCCCGCCTGTGCGCGGTTGACGCAGGGCGGCACCACCTCGATCCCCATGCGGTCCAGCTCGCGCTTGTAGACCGCCAGCTTGTCGGTGAGGTGGATGTCGCAGGTCATCACCGCGGCCATGAACTCCACCGGGTGGTTGGCCTTGAGCCACGCCGTCTGGTAGCTGACGACGGCATAGGCCGCCGCGTGCGACTTGTTGAAGCCGTAGTTGGCGAACTTCTCCAGCAGGTCAAAGACCTCTCCGGCCTTCTTCTCGTCCACGCCCTTGGCCATGGCGCCGCTGAGGAACTTGGGACGTTCGGCGTCCATCGCCTCCTTGATCTTCTTGCCCATGGCGCGGCGCAGAAGGTCCGCACCGCCGAGGCTGTAGCCCGCCATCTCCTGCGCGATCTGCATCACCTGTTCCTGATAGACGATGATGCCCTGGGTTTCCTCCAGGATGTGGTCGATCAGCGGGTGAATGGATTCGAGCGGGCGCAGCCCGTGCTTGACCTCGCAGTACTGGGGGATGTTCTCCATCGGGCCGGGGCGATAGAGGGCCACGAGCGCCACGATGTCCTCGATGCAAGTGGGCTTCATGCGCCGCAGCGCGTCCATCATGCCCGCGCTTTCGACCTGGAACACCGCCACCGTCTGCGCCGAGGCATAGAGCGCATAGGTCGCGGGATCGTCCAGCGGCAGGCGGTCGGCGTCCACCGCGATCCCCCGCTTGGCCAGCAGCCGCACCGCATGCTGCACCACCGTCAGCGTCTTGAGGCCGAGGAAGTCGAACTTCACCAGCCCCGCGGCCTCCACCCACTTCATGTTGAACTGGGTCGCCGGCATGTCCGAGCGCGGGTCCTGATAGAGCGGGACCAGTTCATCGAGCGGCCGGTCCCCGATCACGACGCCGGCCGCGTGGGTGGAGGCGTTGCGCAACAGCCCCTCGATCTGGCGGGCGTAGCTCAGGCAGCGGTCCACGACTTCTTCCGCCTTCGCCGCCTCGCGCAGGCGCGGCTCATCCACCAGCGCCTTGGCGATGGAGACCGGCTTGACCCCTTCGATCGGGATCATCTTGGACAGCCGGTCGACCTGGCCATAGGGCATCTGCAGCACCCGGCCCACGTCGCGCACCGCGGCCTTGGACAGAAGCGCGCCGAAGGTGATGATCTGCCCGACCCGGTCGCGGCCGTAGCGGTCCTGGACATAGGCGATCACCTCCTCCCGCCGGTCCATGCAGAAGTCGATGTCGAAGTCGGGCATGGAGACGCGTTCGGGGTTCAGGAAGCGTTCGAACAGAAGCCCGTAGCGCAACGGATCGAGGTCGGTAATCGTCAACGCCCAGGCCACGAGCGAGCCCGCGCCCGACCCCCGACCCGGCCCCACGGGGATGCCCTGCGCCTTGGCCCATTTGATGAAGTCGGCCACGATCAGGAAATAGCCGGGGAACCCCATCCCCTCGATCACGCCCAGCTCGTACTCCAGCCGTTCGTCATAGACGGTGCGCGGGGCGGACGGCGGCGTGACCGCCAGCCGCGCCTCCAGCCCCTCGCGGGCCTGGCGGCGCAACTCCTCCACCTCGTCCTCGGCAAAGCGGGGCAGAATGGGGTCGTGTTTCTTCGCGGCAAAGGCGCAGCGGCGGGCGATCTCCACCGTGCTCTCCAGCGCCTCGGGCAGGTCGGCAAACAGCGCGGCCATCTCCTCGGGCGTCTTGAGGGAATGCTGCGGCGTCAGCTGGCGGCGCGGCGCGGCCTGATCGACATAGGCGCCGTCGGCGATGCACATCAGCGCGTCATGGGCCTCGTACATCTCGGGCTTGGGGAAATGCACGTCATTGGTGGCCACCAGCGGCAGGTCCATGGCGTGGGCGATCTCGATGTGGCCACGCTCGGTGGCGCGCTCGGCCTCGACCACCTGTCCGCTGTCGCCGGGGTGGCGTTGCAGTTCGACATAGAGGCGGCCGGGAAACGCGGCCGACAGCCGGCCCATCAGCGCCTCGGCCCGGGGGCGCTGGCCCGCGCGCAACAGCCGCCCCACCGGCCCGTCCGGCCCGCCCGACAGACAGATCAGGCCTTCGGCATGGGCCTCCAGCGCCTCCAGCGGAACCTCGCCGCGCGGGCTGGCGGCGTCGAGGTACAGCACCGTGTTCAGCTTCAGCAGGTTGCGCCAGCCGGCCTCGTTCTGGACCAGGAGCACCACGGCGGCCGGCGGGCGGGGCCGTTCGCCCGGCTGCACCGGATCATAGCCCACCGAGATCTCGCAGCCCAGGATCGGCTGCACGCCGCGGCCCAGCGCGCCGACCGAGAACTCCAGCGCGCAGAACAGGTTGTTGGTGTCGGTGACCGCGACGGCGGGCATGCCCATGGCGGCGACCAGACCCGGCAGCGCCTTGACCGGCACCGCGCCTTGCAGGAGCGAATACTCGGTGTGCAGCCGCAGATGGATGAATCGGGGGGCGTTTGTCATGGCCCGGACCCTACGGCGCGCGCGCGGTGGCGCCAAGCCCGCGCGCGGGGCTTGCCAATCGCGCGGCGGGCGCATCTTCTGGCCGGACGGACCGCGCCGCCGCTTTCCGCCGCATCGGGTGGCCGCGCATCACGTCCAACCGGGGAGAAAGCGGCAGGTCATACCATGGCGGAGGTTTCCTTCACCCTCAACGGCGCAGCCATCACGGTCGAGGCGCCGCCCACCACCACGCTTCTGGACTGGCTGCGCGAGCGGCGCGGGTTGACCGGCACCAAGGAAGGCTGCGCCGAGGGCGACTGCGGCGCCTGCACCGTGATGGTGACCGACGCAGGCGGCGCGCAGGCGCTCAACGCCTGCATCCTGTTCCTGCCGCAACTGGCGGGCAAGGCCATCCGCACGGTGGAGGGAATCGCCGCCCCTGACGGCACGCTGCACCCGGTGCAGGCGGCGCTGGTCGAGCACCACGGATCGCAATGCGGCTTCTGCACACCGGGGATCGTGGTGTCGCTGGCGGTGGCGCATGCGCGCGGGCGGCGGGATTTCGACGATGTGCTGGCGGGCAACCTGTGCCGCTGCACCGGCTATGCCCCCATCGTGCGCGCGGCCCAGGCCGCGGCGGAGGCGCCGGTGCCCGGCTGGATGGATGACCGCCCGCATGTCCGGGCGGAACGCTGCGCGGGGGGTGCGGGGGGCAGCCAGCCCCCCGCTGACGTGCATGTTCCGCGCGACGCCTGCGACCTGGCCGATTGGTATCTTGCGCACCCCGACGCCACGCTGATCGCGGGCGCGACCGATGTGGGGCTGTGGGTGACCAAGGGGCTGCGCGACCTCGGCCCCGTGGCCTTCATCGCCGCGACGCCCGACCTGCGCCGGATCGAGGCGGACGACGCGGGCCTGCGCATCGGCGCCTGCGTCACCCTGGCCGAGCTGCACCCTGTCATCGCGCCGCTGCACCCGGCGTTCGGAGAGCTCATCCGTCGCTATGGCTCGGAACAGGTGCGCGCGGCCGCGACGCTGGGCGGCAACATCGCCAACGGCTCGCCCATCGGCGACAGCCCGCCGCCGCTGATCGCGCTGGGCGCCACGCTGCATCTGCGCCGCGGCGATGTGCGGCGCGACCTGCCGCTGGAGGCGTTCTTCCTCGAGTATGGCCGCCAGGACCGTGCCCCGGGCGAGTTCGTCGAGGCCATCACGATCCCCCGCCAACCCGACCGCCTGCGGGTGTGGAAGCTGTCGAAGCGCTTCGACCAGGACATCTCGGCGGTGTGCGGGGCGTTCAACATCACGCTCACCGACGGCACCGTCACCGCCGCGCGCATCGCCTTCGGGGGCATGGCCGGCACCCCGAAACGCGCCCGCACGGTGGAGGGGGCGTTGCTGGGCCGCCCCTGGACGCTGGCCGCCATCGACGCCGCCCTGCCCGCCCTGGCCGAGGACTTCACCCCGCTGAGCGACATGCGCGCCTCCGGCGCCTATCGGCTGGAGGCGGCGCGCAACATGCTGCGGCGCTGCTGGCACGCGGACCAGGGCACCCCCGCCCATGTGCTGGAGGTCCTGCCATGACCGCCCACAAGCCACCGTCCGCCATTCCCACCCCGTCCGCGATGCCCGCCCTGCCCCATGACGCGGCCCGCCTGCATGTCACCGGCCGGGCGCGCTATGTCGACGACATCCCCACGCCCGCGGACACGCTGCACCTTGCCTTCGGG
>NZ_NHSD01000166.1 GCF_016653255.1 Rhodobaculum claviforme | reverse complement strand
GTCGACACCGACGTGCACACCGCCTGGCCGGACTGGCGCCCGACTGCGACCCTCAGCGGCGGCGAAAGCTCAGGTAATGCGGCGCGCGCCCCTCGCGCAGGGCCTTGGCCTCGTAGCGGGTCGGGCGCCAGTCCGGCCAGGCGGTGTGCACGTCGGTGTCGACGCGGTCAAAGCCCGCGGGCGGCACCTCCTCCAGGGTCTGGCGGACATAGTCGGGGATGTCGGTGGCGACCCGGAACTCGGCCCCCGGCGCAAGGGCGCGCGCCAGCGGCCCGAGGTATTCGGGCGTCACGAACCGGCGCCGGTGGTGGCGCGCCTTGGGCCAGGGGTCGGGATACAGAAGGAATGCGCGCGCGAGACAACCCTCGGGCAACACCTCCATCAGGTCGCGCACATCGCCGGGATGCAGGCGCACATTGTCCACCTCGGCCGCACGCAGCTTGCCCAGCGCCATCGCCACACCGTTGAGGAAGATCTCCACCCCGATCAGCCCGACCCCGGGGTTGGCGCGGGCCTGATGCGCCAGATGCTCACCGCCGCCGAAGCCGACCTCCAGCCACAGCGGGCGATCGTCGCCGAACAGCGCGCGCGGGTCGAGCGGCGCGCGCCCGGGGTTGTCGGCCCGCGACACCCCCGGCACCGACAGGCGCGGCAGGTCCTCCTCCAGCCACAGGCGCTGGTTGGGCTTGAGGGCCTTGCCGTGGCGGCGGCCGTGGAAATTGCGGTGGGGGGTGTCTGGGATCTGCATGGGCCGGGGCTATGGAACCCCCGCTGCGGCGCGTCAAGGCGCCCGCACTCCTCAGGGCAGCAGAACCGGCGTCCGGTCACCCGCCGCAAAGCGCCGCAACACGGCCGGGTACAGGCGGTGTTCCCACGGCAGGACCCGCGCAGCCAGCCGGTCGGGGGTGTCGTCGGGCAGCACCGGCACCCGCGCCTGGCCCAGCACAGGGCCTGCATCCAGATCGGCGATGACCTCGTGCACGGTGCAGCCCGCCTGCGTGTCGCCGGCCTCCAACGCGCGGGCGTGGGTATTCAGGCCGGGATATTTCGGCAAAAGCGACGGGTGGATGTTCAGCATCCGCCCGGCGTGCCGCCCCACGAACCCCGCCGTCAGCACCCGCATGAACCCCGCAAGGCACAGGATGTCGGGGGCGGCGCGGTCCAGATGGGCGCTCAAGTCGGCCTCGAACGCGGCGCGGTCGCGGCCAAAGGGGCGGTGGTCCACCGCCGCCGTGGGCACGCCCGCCGCGCGCGCCAGCGCCAGCCCGCCCGCCGCGGGGTCGTTGGACAGCACCAGCACCGGGCGCGCGGGATGATCGCCGGTCATGGACTCCAGCAGTGCGGCCATGTTCGACCCGCCGCCGGAGATCAGGATGGCGACGCGCCTGTGCCCGCTCATTCCGCCAGCGTGCCGGTGGTCCGCACGCCCGCCCCCGGCACCACGCGGCCGATGACACGGGACGGGGCACCCGCGTCCGCCAGCACCTGCGCCAGAGCGTCGGCGCGGTCGGGGGCGACGACCACGACCATGCCGACGCCGCAGTTGAAGGTCCGCAGCATCTCGGCCTCGGCGATGCCACCGGCCTGCGCCAGCCAGCCGAACACCGGGGGCAGCGACCAGGAGGACAGGTCGACCTCGGCGCCCAGCCCCTCGGGCAGGACGCGGGGCAGGTTCTCGGTCAGCCCGCCGCCGGTGATGTGGGCAAGCGCATGCACCCCGCCCGCCCGGATCGCCGCCAGCGCGGGGCGCACATAAAGCCGCGTGGGCGTCAGCAACTCGGCGCCGAGGCTGCCGCCCCACGGTGCCGGGGCGTCCCACGCCAGCCCCGCATGGGCCACCACCCGGCGCACCAGCGAATAACCGTTGGAATGCACCCCCGAGGACGCAAGACCCAGCAGCACGTCGCCCTCGACCACGCCGTCGGGCAGCGCCGCGCCGCGCTCCATCGCGCCCACGGCGAAGCCCGCGAGGTCGAAGTCGTCGCCCGCATAGAGGCCCGGCATCTCGGCGGTCTCACCACCGATCAGGGCGCAGCCGGCCTCGGCGCAGCCGGCCGCGATGCCTTCGACCACCTGCGCGGCACGGTTCACATCCAGCCGACCTGTCGCGAAATAATCGAGGAAGAACAGCGGCTCCGCCCCCTGGCACACCAGATCGTTGACACACATCGCCACAAGGTCCGTGCCGATGCCGCCCAGATGCCCGGTGTCGATGGCGATGCGCAGCTTGGTGCCCACCCCGTCGGTGGCCGCGACCAGCACCGGATCACTGTACCCCGCCGCCTTGAGGTCAAAGAGCGCGCCGAAGCCCCCCAGCCCCGCCATCACGCCGGGCCGCGCGGTAGCCGCGGCGGCCGGCTTGATGCGATCCACCAGCGCGTTGCCTGCGGCGATGTCCACGCCGGCCTCGGCATAGGTCAGGCCCTTTGCGTCCCGGCTGTCGTCCCCCGCGCCCATGTCAGATGTTCTCCGACTGGGCCATGCCGATGACGTGGTAGCCGCCGTCGACATGGATGATCTCGCCCGTCGTGCAGGCACCATAGTCGGACGCCAGGTACACCGCCGTGCCGCCCACCGCCTCCAGCGTGGGGTTGGCGCGCAGCGGCGAATTCAGTTCGGCCTGGCGATAGGTGCGGCGCGCGCCGCCGATGGCCGCACCCGCGAGAGTCTTCATCGGGCCGGGGCTGATGGCATTCACGCGGATCTTCTGCGGACCCAGATCGTTGGCCAGATACCGCACCGAGGATTCCAGCGCGGCCTTGGCCACCCCCATCACGTTGTAGAACGGCGTCACCCGGTTGGAGCCCTGATAGGTCAGCGTCAGCAGGCACCCGCCCTCGGGCATCAGGTCCGCCGCGCGGCGGCCCACATCGATGAACGAATAGCACGAGATCGCCAGCGAATTGGTGAAGTTGGCCCGGCTGGTGTCGGAAAACCGCCCCGTCAGTTCCTTCTTGTCGGAAAACGCGATGGCGTGGACGACGAAATCCAGCGTGCCCCAGGCGTCCTTGAGCCGCGCGAACGCCGCATCCATCGAGGCGTCGTCGGTCACGTCCACATCCAGCAGCAGCTCCGACCCGACCGAGGCCGCCAGCGGCGCCACACGCTTGCCGAACCCCTCGCCCTGATAGGTGAAGGCGAGCTGCGCCCCCTCCTCGGCCATGGCCCGCGCAATGCCCCAGGCGATGGAGCGCTCGTTCGCCACGCCCATGACAAGCCCGCGCTTGCCCTTCATCAGATCGGCCATCCGCGTGTCTCCGGAGTTCAGTCGTTGAGCTTGCTGAAGACAAGCGTGGCGTTGGTGCCGCCGAAGCCGAAGGAGTTCGACAGCACGCTGTCCATCTCCACCCCTTCGCGCAGCTCCGTGGCGATCTCGCCGGGCTGGATGGCGGGGTCGAGGTCGGTGACATTGGCCGAGGCCGCGATGAACCCGCCGCGCAGCATCAGCAGCGAATAGATCGCCTCGTGCACGCCGGTCGCGCCAAGGCTGTGGCCGGTCAGCGATTTTGTCGACGCGATCGGGGGCACGTTGCCTTCGCCGAAGATGCGGCGCACGGCCTCCACCTCCACGACGTCGCCCGCGGGGGTCGAGGTGCCGTGGGCGTTGATGTAGCTGATCCGGCGCCCCTCGGGCAGGGTGGAAAGCGCCTGGCGCATCGATCGCTCGCCGCCCTCACCCGACGGCGCCACCATGTCGTGGCCGTCCGAGGTCGCGCCGTAGCCCGTGAGTTCGGCGTAGATCTTCGCGCCGCGGGCCTTTGCGTGCTCGTATTCCTCCAGCACCAGCATGCCGCCGCCGCCGGCGATGACAAAGCCGTCGCGGCTGGCGTCAAACGGGCGCGAGGCGGTCTCGGGCGCGTCGTTGTACTTGCTGCTCATGGCGCCCATGGCGTCGAACAGGCACGACAGGGTCCAGTCCAGCTCCTCGCCGCCGCCGGCAAACACGATGTCCTGCTTGCCCATCTGGATCAGCTCCGCGCCGTTGCCGATGCAGTGCGCCGAGGTCGAGCAGGCCGAGGTGATGGAGTAGTTCACGCCCTTGATGCGGAACGGCGTCGCGAGGCAGGCCGAGTTCGTGGAGGACATGCAGCGGGTGACCATGAACGGCCCCATCCGCTTGGGGCTGCCCTTTTCCTTGACGATAGTGTGGGCCATGAAGAAGTTCGACGTCGACGGCCCGCCCGAGCCCGTCACCAGCCCGGTGCGCGGATTGGAGATGTCGGCCTCCTCCAGGCCTGCGTCGGCGATGGCGTGCTCCATCGCGATGTAGTTGTAGGCCGCCCCCGGCCCCATGAACCGCAGCTGGCGCTTGTCGATGTGATCCTCCAGCACGATCTTGGGCGTGCCGTGGATCTGGCTGCGAAAGCCGTTTTCGGCGTATTCGGGGGCAAACACGATGCCCGAGCGGCCGGCGCGCAGGCTGTCCTCGACCTCCGCGGCGGTGTTGCCGATGGGCGAGACGATGCCGAGCCCGGTGACCACGACGCGACGCATGGGCGTTTCTCCTCCTGGCGGGTGCGCGTCAGCTTTCGGACAGCGCGACCTTCATGTCCTTGACGGCATAGATGAGTTCGCCGTCGGCCTCCAGCCGGCCGTCGGCCACCCCCATCGTCAGCCGGCGGGTCTGTACCGCCTTGGTGAACTCCACGTGATAACGCAAGAGCTTGCGGTCGGGGCGGACCATGCCGGTCAGCTTCACCTCGCCCACGCCCAGAGCATAGCCCCGCCCCTGCCAGCCGCGCCAGCCGAGGTTGAAGCCCGTCAGCTGCCACAGGCCATCGAGTCCGAGGCAGCCGGGCATGATCGGGTTGCCCGGGAAATGGCATTCGAAGAACCACAGGTCCGGGGTGATGTCGAATTCGGCCACCACATGGCCCTTGCCATGCGGGCCGCCATCGGCCGAGATGTCGGTGATCCGGTCCATCATCAGCATGGGCGGCAGCGGCAGCTGCGCGTTGCCGGGGCCGAACAGCTCGCCCCGTGCGCAGGCCAGAAGGGCCTCCCTGTCGAATTGCCTCGGGTATGCGGCCATGCCGTGGGAACCCCGCCTTTGGTAAAAACTCGCGCACCTCTATCACCGGGCCGCGCGGGGTGGCAAGCCTGCGTCCGTCCCGGGCGACGGCAATGAACGGGGGCGGCGGACGGGCATGGTGGACGGGGGCGGGGCTGCGATTCATTTTCATTTGAAATCGGCGGGCCGAGCCCTTAATCATGCAGGGCAATGATGGAAATTACCGCGCCCCTGTCCGATACCGCCCTGCAACGGGGCACCCGCTGGCTGTCCCATGCGGGGGTCCGGCCGACCCGGCAACGTCTGGCGCTGGCGGCGCTGCTGGTGGGCGACGGGCGTGACCGCCACGTCACCGCCGAGGGCCTCTATGCCGCCGCGCAGTCCGAGGGCGAGGCGGTGTCGCTGGCCACCGTCTACAACACCCTTCGGGCGTTCTGCGCCGCCGGGCTGGTGCAGGAGGTGACGGTGGACGGCAACCGCAGCTACTTCGACACCCGCATCGACGATCACCCGCATTTCTATTGGGAAGACACCGCCGAGCTGATCGACGCCCCGAGCCATGAGCTGGAAATCGCGCGTCTGCCGACCCCGCCCGAAGGCGCCGAGGTCGCGCGCGTCGACGTGGTCATCCGCCTGCGCCGCCGGTGACGGGCGACCCGGGGCAAGCGGTGACGCCCCTCAGCGCCCCAGCCTGCGCGTGATCCGCGCGGCCTGACGGGCCCGCCGCACGGCGTCGCGCTGCGCGCGGTTGGCGCTTTTCGGAGCGTGGGACGGGCCCGGCATGCCGCCCGTTCTGGGGCCCGTTGTGCCGCGCCCGATGCCCGGGATGCCGCGCCGCGCGACCATCCGGATCAGCATCCTGATCAGACGATTGAAGGTCATCCCGTCCATCCAGACCTGCCCCCACGACCCGGCCCACCACGACCAAGCCCCCTGCGACCCGGCGCCACGCGGACCTGTCCCGATGTGGCCGCCCACCATATCGGCGGGGCGGACACGCGCATCACCCGGGCGCCCCGTCCAGAGGACGGACGCCCGGCCGCCTCAGCCCGGCAGGACATCACGCAGGAACGCCAGCGCCACCGACAGCCCGTCCGGCGCGATGCCATGCCCGGTGCCGCGCATGACATGGGCGTGCACGGTAAAGCCCGCCGCCTGCAACGCGCGCGCGGCCTCCGGCAGGGATTGCGGCGGCACCACCTCGTCGGCGTCGCCGTGCACCAGCAGGATCGGCGGTCGGCTGGCCGTTTCCGCAGCCAGCCGCTCGGGCGCCAGCAGGCGGCCCGAGAACCCGACCACCCCCGCCAGCGGCGCCTCCCGGCGCGGGGCCACCGCCAGCGCCATCATGGTGCCTTGCGAGAACCCCACCAGCGCGACCTGCCCCGGCGCCAGCCCCTCGTCGGCCATCAGCGCATCGAGCCACGCGTCGAGGTCGCCCTGCGCGCGCGCCATCCCCTCGGCCGCCGCCGCCTCGGACGAGCCGTCGAGCCACGGGATCGGGAACCACTGGTGACCAAAGGGATTGCCCACACAGGGCTCCGGCGCGTCGGGGGCCAGAAACAGCGTGTCGGGCAGATGCGGCGCCAGCGGCTCGGCCAGGCCCAGCAGGTCGCGGCCGTCCGCGCCATAGCCGTGCAGGAACACCACCGCGGATTTCACATGGCCCGAGGCGGGCGGCCGACGGCCAGTGGCAAGCATGCGTGTCATGTGATCCCCTCGCGGCCCCGATCGACCCGGTAATAGGCCCACAGAAGCCGCGCCGCAACCGCGCGCCAGGGGGTCCAGGCCTCGGCCATGCGGCGCAGGGCGGCCTCGCGCGGGCGGTCGGGAAGCGCGAACAGGACGCGGGCGGATTCCTGCAGCGCCAGATCGGCGGGCGCGAACACATCCGCCCGGCCGAGCGAGAACATCGCATAGATCTCGGCCGTCCAGCGCCCCACCCCGGGCACCTCGGTCAGGGTGGAAACCACCTGCGCGTCGGGCAGCCCGCGCAGGGCGTCGAAGTCGATCCCCGCCTCGGCCAGCGCGCGCACATAGCGTACCTTCTGACGGCTGAGGCCGGCCGCGCGCAACGCCTCGTCGGGGGCGGCGGGGATGGCGGCGGGGTCGGTCAGCCCCGCCGCCTCCAGCCGGCCCCAGATCGCGACGGCGGCGGCGACGCTGACCTGCTGGCTGACGATGGCCCCCATCAGCGCCCCGAATCCGTCCGGGCGGCGGCGCAGCGGCACCGGGCCGGTCAGGCGCAGCGCGTGGGCAAAGCGCGGCTCGCTGCGGGCCAGCCAGTCGGCGCCCTCGGCCACGCAGGCCTCGGAGCGGATGATCCGGC
>NZ_NHSD01000165.1 GCF_016653255.1 Rhodobaculum claviforme | reverse complement strand
CAATGCCGCAACCGCATCCACCAGATGCCCGATCGAGGCGGCATAGAACGCCAGCACCGCCTCCTCTCCCGGGACCACGCGCCAGCCGCCGATGCCCTCGCCGACGATGCGCCGGATCGCCAGCGCCTCCAGCCCCTCGCGCACGGCCAGACCCACGTCGCCATCGGGCAGGTGCACCTGGCAGCCCGCGGCACGGAAGGCGGCGACCCAGCCCTCGGCCTGCGCGGTTACGGCGGCGGTGGGCACGGGGCCATCCGCGCGCGCCAGCACGGCGGCCACCAGTGGCACCGGCAGCACCGGCATCGCGGCGCGGATGCGGGCCATCAGCGTGGAGGCCAGCGCGTCGGTGCGCGCGCCGGGATCGCTGCGCATGAACGCCTCCAGCGAAAGCGGTTCGCCGAAGCTGACGCCGGCATAGCCGAAGCGGCGGAACCGCCCGCGCAGCCGCTGCCACAGGGTGCGCCCGACGAATCGGACCATCGCCCCGATCCGCGCGCGAAAACGCCGCTCGCCCGAGGCGGCGGCGGCCAGCAGCACACGGTCCTCCAGCACCCGGTCATAGTTCAGCGCGACGGGGATGAAGATCACGTCGCGGCCGTCCTCGGGATCGAAATTCGACACGATGTAATGCAGAAGCCCCTTGCGCGCCGGTCCCACCCGCCCATCGAGGCTGAGGCCCCCCTCGGGAAAGATCGCCTGCGTGACGCCTTCGTGCGTGGCCATCTGGACATAGCGCGCCAGCACCCGGCGATAGAGCGGGCTGCGGTACCGGCGGCGGATGAAATACGCCCCCATCGAGCGGATCAGCCCCTGCAACGGCCAGATCCGTGCCCATTCCCCCACCGCATAGGACAGTGCCGAGCGTTCGGCGGCGAGGTACGTCACCAGCACATAATCCATGTTGGAGCGGTGGTTCATCACGAACACCACCGCCGCGCGGCGGTCGAGGCCGCGCAGCACGTCCTCGTCATGGTGGCCCAGCCGCACCTTGTAGAGGCCCCGCGACAGCCCGCGTGCAAAGCGGATCGCGGGCCCGAAATAGGTCGCGGCGGAAAACGAGGGCACGATCTCGCGGGCGTAGCGGCGCGCGGTCTGGAAGGCGACGGATTCGGGCACGCCCTCGGCCTGGGCGTGCTCGACCACGGCTTCCATCACCTGGGGGTCATAGATCAGACGGACGATCATGTCCTGCCGGCGCATCAGCTTGAAGGGCTGGATCGGGCGCTCCAGCCGCTTGTTGAGTTCGGCCACCGCGCGTTCCATGCGGCGGCGAAAGAACCAGCGCACCGACGGGAACAGGAAGTGCGACGCGAAGGTGACCGCCGCAAAGGCGAGGATCAGCACGAACAGCCAGACGGGAAGCTCGATGGTCGAGAGCATGCGTGACCTTTTCCCATGTGCCCGGCGGTGGCAAGGACCTGCCGCTACCTGCGCCGGGCGCGACCCAGCGCCGCGTCGAGCGCGGCGCGAAAGCGGCTGCGGTCGGCGGCGCCAAAGCTGCGCCCGCCGCCCGCGCGGTGGAACGGATCGGCCGCGCGCAGGTCCGCCATCAGATCGCGCGTGGCCAGCTGCGCGCCGATGTTGGCCTGGGTCAGCGCCGTGCCGTCGTGGCGCAGCACATCGGCGCCCCCCTCCAGGCAGCGCGCGGCCAGCGGCAGATCGGCGGTCACGACCACATCGCCGGGGACCACGGCCTCGGCGATCCAGCGGTCGGCGGCGTCGGCGCCCGCATCGACATAGACCATGCGCACCAGCGGGTTGGGGGACGGCCGCAGCCCGCCGTTCGACACGAACACGCAAGCACAGCCGTGGCGGGTGGCGACGGCCTCGGCCTCGGCCCGGACGGGGCAGGCGTCGGCGTCGACATACAGGGTCGGCGCGCTCATAGCCCTGCCGTCCAGGCGATCGCCAGCGGGATCGTCACGATGCTCAGGGCGGTGGAGATCAGGATCGCCGAGGACACCCGCTGCGGCGCCACCCCGTAGTGCTGCGCCAGCATGTACACGTTGCCCGCCACCGGCAGCGATGCGGCCGCGATCATCACCACCGCCGCCTGGGTGTCGACGTGGAACAGCACCAGCGCCGCGAATCCCACCGCGACGGGGTGCAGCACCAGCTTGGCCGCCGACAGCCAGGCCGCCACCGTCACCCGGTCGGCGGCCTTGGTCGCCAGCGACGCGCCGATGGCGAACAGCGCGCCGGGCGTGGCGGCGGCGCCCAGGATCGCGAGGAATTCATTGGCCGGGCCGGGCACGGCGAACCCGGTGGCCGACCATGCAAACCCGAGGCTCATGGACACGATCATCGGGTTGCGCAGAAGCCCCATGCCCAGCGTGCCGAAGATCGCGGGGGTGAAGCGACCTTCGCGCGCTGCGGTGATGACGATGGTGATGAGCGAGGAAAACACCACCAGATCCACCGCAAGAACGAGGATCACCGGCCCCACCGCCTCGGGGCCCAGCAGCACCACCAGCATCGGCACGCCCAGAAACCCGGTATTGCCGATCACCGCGCATTGCCCCTCCATCGCGGCCTCGGTCACGGGGCGGCCGCGCGCAAAGGCCACCGCCAGCGCCAGCGCATAGACCACCCCGCAGCCCCACAGATACGCCGCGACGAACCGCCAGTCGAAGATCTCCGCCAGCGACAGGTTGGCGGAAAAGCGAAACAGCATCGCCGACAGCGCAAAGTAGAACACGAACTTGGTCAGGTACGCCGTCGCCTCGGCCGAGAAAAACCCCGTCCGGCCGGCCCAGTAGCCCAGGCCGATCAGGCCGAAGAACGGCAATGTCTTGAGAAAGACCTCGATCATGGGGGGCGGCGATAGCATGGCCGCCGGGGGCGCACCAGATGGCGCCGGACGGGGTGGGCGCGCGGGGATGGCTGGCGGTGGCTGGCTGTCCCCGTGATTTAGAATTATTCCAGAATGTGCCGCGGGGCAAGTCCCGGCATGCCTGCCATGCAACGACAGCCGCGCGCCCGCAGGAGCGCGCAACAACCGCGCCGCCGCCCCATGCCCGCAAAGGCCGGAGGGGGGCGCGCAGCCCGGGCGGCGCGGTTGCGATGGGTGTCAGGCGTCGTGTCGCTTGAACCGGCGCAGGGCCACAAGCCCGCCGAACGCCGTCAGCAACAGCGGCAGTGCCGCCGGCACCGGAATGACCGACGCGCTGGCCGAGGCATCGGTGCGGATCTGAAACGAGGCGGTTTCGCCCCCGGCAAGGACAAAGCCGTCGTCGATGCTGAGCGCGAACACGTCCTCGAGGCTGTCGCTGCCGTAGTCACCGCCTTCGCCAAAGGCGAGGCTGCGTTCGAACAACGTGCCGCCATCGGGTCCCAGCAGGGTGATGGCGGCCGCCCCGGTGGCGAAGGCAAAGGGGCTGTCGGACTCGGCGAGGGCGTTCAGCGACCAGCCGAGGGAGAAGCCGAAGGTCCCTGCCTCGGCGCCTTCGGGGTTGGACACGTCGATGGTGCCAAGAACGCTCGTGAGCGCAAGGCCGGAACCGATGCCCGGACCGGCCGTCGCCTCGTCCGTCGATGCGAGCGTCAGGTCATCCTCCACCTGGGTCTCGGCGCTGGCAGTGGCGGTCCCGCTGCCGTCCTGATCCTCGAACGACTCCAGCGTCTCGGTCGTGAAGCTGGAGGTCAGGGTCGACCCCTCCGCCAGGACAAGGGAAAACCGCGCCTGCGCGTCTCCCTGGCCGATGGCCGTTGCGGCCTGTCCCGGCATGGCCGCACTGCCCAGCAGGGCGGCCAGTCCGGGAACTGCGATTGCATATCTGAACATGCGCACTCCTCCTTATTCACCCGGCGCCTACACTGCGCGGGCCATTGAGGAATAACGCAAATTTGACGTTTTTTCAACTTTAGAGGTATTACTATATCCGAAATACACTCACGATTTTGTGCGCACGAAGGTCTGGTTGCCTTCGCTGCGGCGCATTTCGAAACGGCCGGTCTTGGCCACCAGATCCGACAACTTGGACGAGCCATAGCTGCGGGTGTCGAAGTCGGGGTTGGCGGCGACGATGAACTGTCCGATCTGGCCCAGCGAATACCATTCGTCCTCGCCGCCGATGGTGCGCATGGCGTGTTCGATCAGGGTGACCGCGGTGTCGGGGGGCGCCTTGGGGGCGACCTCTTCGCGCTCGGCCTTGGGGGTGTCGGCGGGCGGCAGCAGGTTCTCGACGAAGATGAATCGCTTGCAGGCCTTGCGGAAGGCCTCCGGTGTTTTCTGCTGGCCGATGCCATAGACATCGAGGCCCTGTTCGCGCACCCGCGACGCCAGCCGGGTGAAGTCGCTGTCCGAGGAGATCAGCACGAAGCCGTCGAAGCGGCCCGAATGCAGCAGGTCCATCGCGTCGATCACCAGCGCGATGTCGGAGGCGTTCTTGCCCACGGTGTTGGCCGGGCTGTGGTGCGGCACCAGCGCCAGCCCCGCCAGCCGGTCGTTCCAGCCCTTCAGGGCGGGGCGCGAGAAGTCGCCGTAGATGCGGCGGACGCTGGCCTCGCCCAGGGCCGCGATCTCCTCGAAGATCGCCTCGGCCCATTGGGGAGAGGAGTTGTCGGCGTCGATCAGGACGGCGAGGATGGGAATGCCGGCGCGGGCCATGGCGGTCCTTTCAGTCTGTGACGGCGTCGGCCTAGCACGCTGCCCGCCCCGGCGATAGCGCCCCGTGGCGTGCCCCTTGCGCCGGGGCGGGGCGGGGCGTATACAAGGGTCACAGCGGCGCTTCGGCCTCCACCCCCGAAGCCCACCGGAGAGGTTTCGACGGGCCGCGAGGCCCGTTTTTTCGTTTGCGCCCTTCGCATCCGCCGCAACCGCCAGGAGCGACCGTGACCCACATGTCCGATACATCCAGCGATATTCCCGATCTGGTGGCCCGCGCCCCCATGGACCGGCGGCTGGCGGCCATCGTCGCGCCGGTGATCGAGGCGATGGGATTCGAGCTGATCCGCCTGCGCCTGCAGGGCGGGCGCCACGCGACGCTGCAGATCATGGCCGACCGACCGGCGGGTGATTCGCGCGGCGCCATCGTGGTGGACGACTGCGGCGCGATCTCGACCGCGGTGTCGGCGGTTCTGGACGTGGAGGATCCGATCAGCGATCCGTACACGCTGGAGGTGTCGTCCCCCGGCATCGACCGGCCGCTGACCCGGCTGAAAGATTTCGACGCCTGGGCCGGCCATGACGCGCGCATCGAGACCTCCGAGCTGATCGACGGGCAGCGCCGCTTCCGCGGCGTGCTGGCCGGGACCGAGGGCGACGAGGTGCTGCTGGAGATCGACGCCGGCACCATCGGGCTGAAGTTCGAATGGTTGTCGGACGCCAAGCTGATCCTGACCGACGCGCTGATCGCCGAGACGCTGCGCGCCCGCAAGGCCGCGGGCGTGGGCGAGGGCGCCTATGACGAAGACGACTTCGACGGTGTCGAGACCGAGGAAGACGAGGCCGACGACGGCGACGATCCGACCCCGAGCCGCCTGCACTGAACCCGAAGGCGGGGCGCTCCGGGCCCCCGCACCGCATCCCCGAGGGAGTGAGCGACACATGGCCATCACCAGCGCCAACCAGCTTGAGCTGCTGCAGACCGCCGAGGCGGTCGCGCGCGAGAAGATGATCGACCCCGGGCTGGTGGTCGAGGCGATGGAGGACAGCCTCGCCCGCGCCGCCAAGTCGCGCTACGGGGCGGACATGGACATCCGGGTGACCATCGACCGCAAGACCGGTCGGGCGGCGTTTACCCGGGTGCGCACCGTGGTCGACGCCGAGGAGCTGGAGAATCACCACGCCCAGTTCACCGCCGATCAGGCGCGCCCCTATTTCGTCGCCGCCAAGCCCGGCCGTGACGAGTTCTGGCTGCGTGGCGGGGCGCGCATCGCCCCGGCCGAGGTCGGGACCCCCGAGCCCGGCGACGAGTTCCACGAGGTCGTCCCCCCCGTCGATCTGGGCCGCATCGCCGCGCAATCGGCCAAGCAGGTGATCCTGCAGCGCGTGCGCGAGGCCGAGCGCGACCGGCAGTACGAGGAATTCAAGGACCGCGCCGGCTCCATCATCAACGGCGTGGTGCGCCGCGAGGAATACGGCAACCTGATCGTGGACATCGGCCGGGGCGAGGGCGTGCTGCGCCGCTCCGACCGTATCCCGCGCGAGAACTACCGCCCCAACGACCGCATCCGCTGCTTCATCCGCGACGTGCGCCGCGAACAGCGCGGGCCGCAGGTGTTCCTGTCGCGCACCGCGCCGGAGTTCATGGCGGCGCTGTTCAAGATGGAAGTGCCCGAGATCTATGACGGCATCATCGAGATCAAGGCCGTGGCCCGCGACCCTGGCAGCCGCGCCAAGATCGCGGTGATCAGCTATGATGGCTCCATCGACCCGGTCGGCGCCTGCGTGGGTATGCGCGGCAGCCGGGTGCAGGCCGTCGTCAACGAACTGCAGGGTGAGAAGATCGATATCATCCCGTGGAACGAGGATCAGGCGACGTTCCTGGTGAACGCGCTTCAGCCCGCCGAGGTCTCCAAGGTCGTCATCGACGAGGATGCCCAGCGCATCGAGGTGGTGGTGCCGGACGAGCAGCTGTCCCTCGCCATCGGGCGGCGCGGGCAGAACGTGCGGCTGGCGTCGCAGCTGACGGGCCTTGATATCGACATCATGACCGAGGCCGAGGAGAGCGAGCGCCGCCAGGCCGAGTTCGCCGAGCGCACGCGGCTGTTCATGGAGGAGCTCGACGTTGACGAGTTCCTGGCGCAGCTGCTGGTGGCGGAGGGCTTCACCTCGCTGGAGGAAGTCGCCTATGTGGATCCTGACGAGCTGCTGGGCATTGACGGGTTTGACGCCGACACCGCCGAGGAGCTTCAGGCCCGCGCCCGCGACAAGCTGGAGGAGGCCAACGCCCGCGCGCTGGCCAATGCCCGCGGGATGGGGATGCAGGACGCGCTGATCGCCTTCGACGGGCTGAGCCCGCAGATGCTGGAGGCGCTGGCCAAGGACGGCATCAAGTCGCTGGAGGACTTCGCCACCTGCGCCGACTGGGAGCTGGCCGGCGGCTGGACCGAGGTGAACGGCAAGCGGGTCAAGGACGAGGGGCTGCTGGAGCCCTTCGACGTGAGCCTCGAGGAGGCGCAGTCGATGGTGATGACGGCGCGGGTCATGCTGGGCTGGGTCGATCCCGCCGAGGTGGCCGCGCAGGAGGCCGGGACCGATGGGGCCGCCGACGCGGACGACCTGGACGACGACGCCGTGGCAGAGACCGGAGCGGACGAGCGCGGCTGAGGCCGGGATCGGTCGTTGCGCCCGTGCCTGGATGTGGCGCGGGCCGACGCGGAGGCCGGGCCGGCGGTCGTCCCGCCCACCCA
>NZ_NHSD01000164.1 GCF_016653255.1 Rhodobaculum claviforme | reverse complement strand
GCTGGGAAGGGGCCGCTCGTGCAGGGCTGAAGGGGGCGTCATGGCGGGACGGCCCACATCTGTTCCGGCCTCGGGGCCCTGCGTGCGCGTGTCAGTTCCGTGGTTGCCTCTGATGCGGGCCTGCCGGACCTGCCAGCGCAAGGCCGCGCGTCTGGCGGACATGCACCTGCGCGGGGGCGGGCAGTACCGCGCCGTCCGCCTCCGGATCGCGGGAGCCGCGCGTCTGGCTGGCCGCGACCGGCCGCTCCTGTCGGACATAGCGCCCCGCCAGAGCGCCGCCCACAAGCCACGTCAAGGGCGTGATCGTTCCGTTGGGAATGAGGTCCACCAATCCCGCTGATGCCACCAGCGCGAGCCCCGTGGTCGCCGGTGCCAACATGTCCTTGCGCCGCAGCGCAAGAAAGATGATCGGAAGTGTAAGCAACCCGAACCGCGCGAGGTATCCGACCCAGCCGAACTGGCCCATGAAGATTACCCATGCGCCATCCGTCACGCTGATGTCGCGGCCGGTTTCCGCGTTGAACACCCTGTTGCGGCTCCAGGTGCCCCAGCCGGTCACGGGTTTGCGGTTGGCATGCTCCAGCAGCATGTCCTCGTGGTAGAACCTGAAGGCCAGCGACTGGGCGCGGGCGGGATCGATTCGCTCGGCGGTCTGAACAAGGGCGTCGGTGGGGATGTATCCCGCGCCGCGCAGCATCGGAAACACCAGCACGAGTCCCGCAAGCACCGCTGCCACAAGGATTTGTGTGCGCGGCGGCGTCAGCAGGACGATCGGAGCGACCAGGATCACCAGTACCAGCGCGCCCAGCGACCGCGACAGCGCCAACATCAGGAACAGCCAGACCGCCGCAAGGATCCAGGGCGCCGCCGCGACCCGCGCCCGCAGCGCTTGGCGCCACAGCACGCAAGCCGCGAGCGTCGCCGTCGCCATGAAGATGGCAAGCCAGAGGCCGTGGTTGAGAAAAACCACCGGTCGGAACCCGTCGCCCCGAGCGTGCTGTGCGAAGGAGTGCGGAAAGAAGCCATAGATCTTGACATTCAGCTGCGGGCTCATCCGGATTTCATAGGCGACCAGCACCGAGTACCCGAGACCCAGGATGACCAGCGTGCGCAGCAACACCACATGGCGCTGGGTTGTCCCGAGAAACCACAGGCCCAGCACGAACGGGATCAGCGTCACGAGCACTTCCTGCACCACGGATCCGTAGTCCCAGGCCCGCATTCCGCCGATAACCATTGGGCCATAGACCAGCGCTTCGGAGTTGTTCAGGACCGTCAGGGCAGGAAATACCAGCATGAGGCCGAGCAGGCCATAAACCACGCCCTTCGGCACTCCGCGGAGTGGCACGGACTGGACCGCATCGCGCGCCGCCGCGCTCCGACCGCCCGGTGCGGTGCCCCGCAACTGTTCCGACAGCCTGTCGCTTTGCGCCAGCAGCAGGCACATGACCAGCGCCGCCATGCTCGGCACGCTGTCCTTGCTCAGGCTCGGCAGCAGCGTGAGGTCCATCCCCGCCCGCCCGGGCAGCAGCAGGTACCCGCCGATGATGGACAGGCACAGCGCGTTGGCCAGTGGCATGGAGCGGAACATGACCAGCATCACCAGCGGCCAGCAATAGAGCATGATGTAGGCGAAGGTATTGGGCATCCAGAGGTTCTCTGTGCTGCGGACCGGCGGATTTGCACCGCGCCATGCCTAGACCATTTTTGCCCAGAGCTGTAGCATCTTTTCCGTGTCGACAGGGCAGGGAACAGGATGGGCGCGGACAAGGCAGGGGATGCGGTGGTGGCCGCCGTCGTGCGGCGCGGTGTCGGGTGTGGATCGCGCGGCCGCCGGGCGCGGCGGCCGGAGCGGGGCTCCGGTGCGCGCCACGCTCGAACGGTGATGGTGCGCCGGTTGCCTGTCGGTCGCCGGGGCGCGGGGCTGACGTGCCTGCCGGTCTCCGGGCTGTGGTCCATGGGGCGGGTGGGGCGTCCGGGTTCCGTCGGGGTGCCGCGCCGGGGCGCGGCGCTTGTGGCGTCGAGGCGCGCGGGTCGGCAAGGCGGGGTGTCGGCGGCCGCCCCTGGCATTTGCACAGGTATCGGCAGGGGCGGTCCGGACGCATGAGCCGTCTTGCCAGTGTTGGTGCGGTCGTCATAGGGCGCAACGAGGGCGCGCGCCTGATCGCCTGTCTCGCCTCCCTGCCCGAGGGGCTGGCGCGGGTGGTCTATGTCGACTCCGGCTCGGATGACGGCAGTGTCGCGGCGGCCACGGCGGCGGGGGTACAGGTCGTGGTCCTCGACCCGACCCGGCCCTTCGGCGCGGCCCGCGCCCGCAACGAGGGGGTCGAGGCGCTGGTCGCGGGCTCCCGGCCCGATTACGTCCAGTTCATCGACGGCGACTGCATCGTCGCGCCGGGATGGGTGGAGACGGCGGCGGCGTTCCTCGAAGCCCACCCGCGGGCGGCCGTTGTCTGCGGACGGCGGCGTGAGCGGTTTCCGGACAGGTCCGTGTACAACCGGCTCGCGGACCGCGAATGGGCGACACCGGAGGGCCTCGTGGCCTCCTGTGGGGGGGACTCGCTCATGCGCGTCGCGCCGTTCTCGGCGGTGGGGGGCTTCAACCCCGCGCTGATCGCCGGCGAGGAGCCGGAGCTGTGCGCCCGGCTGCGCGGCGCCGGCTGGGAGGTGCACCGCATCGACGCCGAGATGACCGTCCACGACGCCGACATGACCCGGTTTTCGCAGTGGTGGCGCCGGGCCCGGCGGGGGGGGCTTGCGGCGGCGCAGGGCGCGGCGATGCACGGCGGCGCCGCCGAGCGCGCCCAGCTGCGCCGCGCGCTGCTGTGGGGGCTTGCCTTGCCGCTGGTGGCGGTGGGCGGAGCCGTGGTGACACCCTGGAGCCTCGGGCTGCTTCTGGCGCTTCCGGCGCAGGTGATCCGCCTGGGCATGCGCGCCGGGCCGCTGCGGCGATCCTCGTGGGAATGGGCGATGTTCGCCACCCTGGGCAAGACACCGGAGGCGCTGGGCGTCCTCGACTTTGCCATGCGGCGGCTGAGAGGGCGGCCCGGGGGGCTGATCGAGTACAAGTAGGGCCGAGCGGTGCCGGGCCGGGGGCGCCGCAGGGACGCGCGCCTTGGTGTCCGGGCGACGGGGGCAGGTGTGCCCGACGCTCCGACCTGACGCCCCGACCTGACGCCCCGGCCCGACTCCCTGGCCCTGGGCCATCGCGACCGGGTGTCGGATGCCGCGCGGGGCAGCGTCGACCGACGACGGGCGGCCGTTGCGCGCGGTGGTCCCGCAGGGTCGGTCACTTCCGAAAGGTGCGACGACGCCTGCCGGGTGCCGGGGCGGGCGTCGGTTCGGGCTGTCGGTTCGGCCTCTTGGTTCGGGCCATCGGGGCGGGCTGTCCGGGCTGCGGTCGCGATGGCGCGGCGCGTGGCCGACGCCGCCGTGGATGCGACGGGGGCACGACGGTGGGGGACGCCCGGTGGTCTCAGCCCCCCGCGACCCCGCCGGGTTTGCGGGCCACGCCCATGTAGAGGATCGCCGTCAGCGGCAACCGCCCGAAGGTCAGGTCGCCGCGCCGGTTGATCCCGCGCGGCCCCAGCCCGGTGAAGCGCCCGGCGACCAGCCCCGCGTCGCGCAGGCCCCGGCGCAGCTCGGCGGGCTTGATGAACAGTGCGGGGTCGTGGGTGCCCCGGGGCAGCAGGCGCAGGATGTCCTCGGCCACGGTGACGGTGGCCAGCCGCGCAAGCGGGTTGCGGTTGATCGTGTCGAACAGGAACAGCCCACCCGGACGCAGCACGCGCGCCACCTCGGCCAGCACGCGGGTCAGGTCCGCCACATGTTCCAGCACATCCACGCAGACCACCGCGTCGAACCCCGCGTCGGCATAGGGCAGCGCCTCGCCCACGCCGATATCATAGGCGATGTCGTGGCCGCGGGCCTCGGCATGGGCGCGGGCGGCGGCGATGGCCCGGGCCGCGGGGTCGATTCCGGTGACGTGGGCGCCGCGCTCGGCCAGCGCCTCGGCCATGAAGCCGCCGGCGCAACCGAGGTCCAGAACCGCGCGATCGCGCCAGTCGATGTGGCGGTCGAACCACGACAAACGGCCGGGGACCATGTTGCGCAGGGTGCGCACCCAGCGGACGTCGTCGGACCACCAGTGACCCGCGGCGGTGTCATAGATGCTCAGGTCGTTGCGGGCGGGTTCAGCGGGCATGGTCGCGCCTCCGACGGGGCAAGGCATAGGGGACGGCGGCGCGGTAACGGTCGAACCGGGCGCCGTGGCGGGCGTGCAGCCGACGCTCTTTCAGGCGCGGTGCCACGAGGCAATAGGCGGTGTAGCCCACCGCAAGCACCAGCTGGTCCGGGGTCCACACCGGCACCGTCCACAGCGTCAGCGCAAACGCCACATAGATCGGCTGCCGGATCACCCGGAAGGTGCCGCGCGTGGGCATCGGCGGAAAGCGCGGGCGGCGCCCGGCCAGAAGCGACATCCAGCCCAGCGCGCCGGACTGCACCTCGGCGCCCGCGTCGAAACTGGCCTTCATCAGCAACAGCCACGCGGCGGCATAGGCGGTGCAGATCGCCCAGAATGCAGCCCCCTCGGCGCGCCACCACACGATCCCCGACGGCGTCCACAGCGCGAACAGCGCCAGCAACTGCACGCTGGCGATCAGCGCATAGGTCGTGGTGGCCAGCGTGCCGCCATGCGCCCCCGGGACCAGCCGCGCCACCACCCGCCCCCCGGCCCGCGTCAGCAGCAGCGAATGCAAAAGCGGAAACTGCACCAGCAGCGCCGCATTCGCCAGCGCCGCCCATGGCCAGGGGACGCGCCCCAGGCTCTCGCTCATGCCGAAGAACATCGCGGCGATCATCGCCAGCACGGCGGCGGCGAACACCGCGTGGCACAGCGCGCCCATGCCCAGCGCCAGCGCGATCCGCCCCGCCCCCGGTGCCGGGCGCAGCGCGCCCGCACACAGCCGCAGCAGGCCCGCGACGCGGGGGTCACGCCACATCCGCGCGCTCCAGCATGTCGGCGGCGATGGCGGTGCCGCTGGCCCACGCGGCCTCCACCCGCGGCCCGAGGCACCAGTCCCCGCCCAGCCACAGCCCCGCATGCCGCACAAACGGCTGGCCCAGCGGTGCCGTGACGCGGGCATACCGCCAGCGATGGGCGCTGGCGTGCAGGGCCGCGTCGGCCGACAGCCCCAGCCGCCCGGCCAGCAGCGCCAGCATGCGGGGGGCCAGCGCGGCGGGGGACGCCTCCAGATGGCGGGCGCTCCAGTCCGGGGCGGCCTGGGCGACCCAGGTGACGGGCCCCCGCGGGCGGCCCGGCTTGGTCACGTCGCAGGCGATCCAGGCCAGTGCCTCGTCCGTGTGCGCGGCGCTGGCGAAGGGGATCGGCGCATCGGCCGCAAACGCCGCCATCAGCGTCAGGCACGGCGCCAGCGCCACCCCGGCCACGGCCCGCGCCAGCGGATGGCCGTCCTCCAGCAGCGGCGCCACCTGCGGGGCGGGCACCGTCAGCACCACCGCGCGCGCGGCGATGGCCTCGGTTTCGGTGGTGACGGTCCAGCCGTCGGGTCCGGGGCGCAGTGCGCGGACCTCGGTGGCCTGGCGGATGTCCAGGCCATCGGCCATGGCGCGCGGCAGCGCCGACATCCCCGGCGCGCCGACCCAGTGCGCGCGGTCCGATCCGTCCTGCCAGCGCGCGACCGCCCCGCGCATGGCCATCCCCTCCAGCAGGGCCGCAAATGCGGGCTCCCGCGCGGTCATGTACTGCGCGCCATGGTCGAACTGGACCGCCGCGCCCGCCACCGTGGCGCGCCGCGTCGCCAGCCGCCCGCCGATGCCGCGCCCCTTGTCCAGCACCAGTGTGGGCACCCCGGCCTGTGCCAGCCGCCCTGCGCACGCCAGCCCCGCCATGCCCGCGCCGATCACCACCACCGGTGCCGCCATCGTCCCCTCCTGCGTTGTTGCGGCGGAACTGGCGCGGTGGCGGGCGAAGTCAAAGCCCGCCGCCCCTTGTGCGCCGTCCGAAGGGCGTTAGGCTGTGTGGGCTGGGGAGGGACGGAATGCCGCACGATCACCACGACCACGACCACGACCACGACCATGACCATGACCATGACCATGACAACCACCTCGACCCGATGGCGGCGCGGGTGCGCGCGCTGGAGACGATCCTGACGCGCAAGGGCCTGGTCGATCCCGCCGCCATCGACGCGATCATCGAGACCTACTCCGAGGATGTCGGCCCGCGCAACGGCGCGCAGGTCGTGGCCCGGGCCTGGGATGACGCCGGTTTCGCCGACTGGCTGCGCGGGGATGCCACCGCAGCGATTGCCGACATGGGCTTCATCGGCCGACAGGGTGAGCATATGCAGGCGGTGTTCAACACCCCCGAGGTGCACAACCTTGTCGTGTGCACCCTGTGCTCGTGCTACCCTTGGCCGGTGCTGGGGCTGCCGCCGGTGTGGTACAAGTCGCCCGCCTATCGCTCCCGTGCGGTGATGGAGCCGCGCGCGGTGCTGCGGGAATTCGGGCTGGAGTTGCCGGAGGGGCGCGCGGTCCGGGTGTGGGATTCCACCGCCGAGCTGCGCTATCTCGTGATCCCCGAACGCCCCGAGGGCACCGAGGGGCTGTCGCGCGCCGCGCTGGCCGATCTGGTGACACGCGATTCGATGATCGGGGCCGGGCTGGCGCGCCGTCCGGAGGGGGCATGAACGGGCCGCATGATCTGGGTGGGCAGATGGGCTTCGGCCCGGTGATCCCCGAGCCCGAGGCCGAACCCGAGGCCGTCGGGGCGCCGTTTCACGCCGCGTGGGAGGGGCGCGCGCTGGGCCTCACGCTGTGTGCGGGCGCGCTGGGCCACTGGTCGATCGACGAAAGCCGGCATGCGCGCGAAAGCCTGCCGCCGGCGGTCTATCACAGCTCCAGCTATTTCGAGATCTGGATCCGCGCGCTGGAGGCGCTGCTGCTGCGCCATGCGCTGCTGAGCGCGGCGGAGCTGGCATCCGGCGATGCCGCCCCCTCGGCCGCCCATCCGCGCAAGCTGGCGGCCGCGGCGGTGGCCGCGACGCTGGCGCGCGGCGGGCCGTCCGAGCGTCCCATCGACCGGCCCGCGCGCTTTGCCCCCGGCGACCGTGTGCGGGCGCGCAACATGCACCCCAGGGGCCACACGCGCCTGCCGCGGTATGTGCGCGGCCGCGTCGGCACGGTGGAGGCCGACCACGGCGGCCATGTCCTGCCCGATACCAACGCCCATGGGCGCGGCGAGTCGCCCGAGCGCCTCTATACCGTCGTGTTCGACGGCGCCGAGGTCTGGGGCGCGGATGCCGAACCCGGCCTGTCCATCTCGGTCGACGCATGGGAGAGCTACCTTGAGCCCGCATGACCCCGCCCCCGAACGCACTCCCGAC
>NZ_NHSD01000163.1 GCF_016653255.1 Rhodobaculum claviforme | reverse complement strand
GAGTCGCAGGACGACGGCGACACCGAGGACAGCCCCGCCGAAATCCCCCAGGAGATCCTGCTGGAGGCCGCCAAGGCCCTGCTGCCGGCGGACCTGCTGGAACAGATGGGGCTGATGAAGGCCGCGCGCACCGCGTCCGGGTCCGGCGCGGGCGGCGCGCGCAAGGGCAACCGGCGCGGCAAGCCGCTGCCGTCGCGCCCCGGCCGCCCCTCGGGCGAGGCGCGCGTCGATCTGGTGGCCACGCTGCGCAACGCAGCCCCCTGGCAGCCGATGCGCCGCGCCAGCGCCGCGCAGCCCGACCGGCCGCTGCACATCCGCATGGGCGATATCCGCCTGCGCCGCTTCGAGGAGAAATCCGACCGGCTGCTGATCTTTGCCGTGGACGCCTCCGGCTCGGCCGCGTTCTCGCGGCTGGCCGAGGCCAAGGGCGCGGTGGAGCTGCTGCTGGCCGAAGCCTATGCCCGCCGCGACCATGTGGCGCTGGTGGCGTTTCGCGGCACCGAGGCGGAGCTGCTGCTGCCGCCCACCCGCAGCCTGGTGCAGACCAAGCGGCGGCTCGCGGCGCTGCCGGGCGGCGGCGGAACACCGCTGGCGGCGGGCTTGCGCGCGGCGTTGCAGGTGGCGTTGCAGGCGCGGGGGCGGGGGATGACGCCGACCGTGGCGCTGCTGACCGACGGGCGGGCGAACATCGCGCTGGACGGGGCGCCGAATCGCGCGCGCGCGGCCGAGGATGCCGCCGCCATGGCCCGCGCGCTGCGGGCGCAGGGCGTGCCGGCCATCGTCATCGACATGGGCGCGCGCCCCGAGCCTGCGCTGCGCAAGCTCGCGGCCGAGATGGCGGGGCCCTACCTGGCACTGCCGCGCGCCGATGCGGGACGGCTGTCGGCCGCCGTCGCGGCAAGCCTGGAGGGCTGAGGCGTGGACTGGGCGCGGCAGGGCGGCGATTGGCCGAACCGGGGCGCGAGTCGCTTCGTGACAGCCCGCCCGCATGTCTGGCACCTGCAGGAGTTGGGCGCGGGGCCGGTCGTGCTGCTTCTGCACGGTGCGGGCGGGGCCACGCACAGCTGGCGCGACCTGATGCCCGCGCTGGCGCAGGGCTACCGCGTCGTGGCGCTGGACCTGCCGGGGCAGGGGTTTTCGCGCGCGGGGAACCGGTTGCGGCTGGGTCTCGATGGCATGGCCGAGGACATCGCGGCCCTGCTGGCGCAGGAGGGGATCGCGCCGCAGGCCATCGTTGGCCACTCCGCCGGAGGCGCGCTGGCGCTGCGCCTGGCCGAGGTGCTGCCGGAGCCGCCGCGCGCGGTCGTGGGGTTGAACGCGGCGCTGGGCAAGTTCCGCGGGATGGCGGGCTGGTTGTTCCCGCTGATGGCGCGCGCCCTGGCGACCAACCCGCTGAGTGCGGCGCTGTTTTCCCGCACGGCGTCGAGCGAGGCGAGCGTGCGGGCCTTGATCCGCTCCACCGGGTCGCAGCTGGATGCGGGGGGGCTCGCGCTCTACCGGGCGTTGCTGGCGGACCGGGGGCATGTGGACGGCACGCTGGCGATGATGGCGCAGTGGAACCTGGACCCGCTGCTGGCGGGACTGGAGCGGGTGGCGGTGCCGGTGCTGCTGCTGACGGGGGGGCGGGACACGGCGGTGCCGCCGCAGACCTCGGCGCGGGCGGCGGCGCGGATGCGTGCGGCGCGCTGGATCGACGACCCGGCCCATGGCCACCTGATGCACGAGGAAGCCCCGGAGACGACGGCGGCGGCGATCACGGCGTTCCTGCGCACGCAAGGGGTGGGCTGAGCCGCCCCCGGGGGGCATCGAGCCCCCCGCGTGCGGCGCCCCGGCCTTGCCGTGGCAGGGCGCCCGCCATGGCACGGCGGCGTCAGTCGATCAGCGTGGCCACCCAGGCGGGGACGGTCTGTGTCGCGGGGCCGAAATGGTGGCGGTCAAAGGCATCGGCCACATCCGACGGGGCGAGGTTGATTTCCAGCGTCCCGGCACCGTGGGCGGCGGCCTCGGCCACGAAGCCCGCGGCGGGATAGACCGCGCCGGATGTGCCGATGGCAACGAACAGATCAGCGCCTGCCAGTGCCCTGTCGACCCGCTCCATGTGGTACGGCATTTCGCCGAACCAGACCACATCGGGGCGGGTCTCGGGGGCGCCGCAGGCGGGGCAGGGGTCGTCGGGCCCCATCACCGCCGGCGCGGGCCACCGGTGGCCGCAGGCGGCACAGAGCGCCTGATCGAGCGCGCCATGCATGGCGATGACCTCGGGGCTGCCGGCCCGCAGGTGCAGGTCGTCGATGTTCTGGGTCACGAGGGTCACGGCCCCGGGGCGCGCCTGTTGCAGCCGTGCCAGCGCGTGGTGCGCCGCGTTCGGACGGGCCGCCCGCATGTTGGCGCGGCGCTCGTTGTAGAACGCGTGCACAAGGGCACGATCCCGGGCAAACCCCTCGGGCGTGGCGACGCGGGCAAGGTCGTACTGGTCCCAGACCCCGCCCACATCCCGAAAGGTGCCGAGGCCGCTTTCGGCCGACACCCCCGCGCCGGTCAGGATGACGATCCGCATCGCCTCAGCGGCAGCGCCCCTCGGCGGCGTCGGCAAAGGCGCGATAGCGCTGCCAGAAGGCGCGGTCGCGGTCGCTGCGCGACACCCGCGTGGCCTGGGCCCGGTCCGGGTCGCTGAAGAAACGCGCGGCCTGGCGCTGGTCGGCGCGGGTCAGATGCTGGTTGGCCACCTGCTGGACACAGGCGCACAGCGCGCGTGAGGCCCCCGCCCGGTCGGAGCGGTTGCACGCCCCCTCGATGGCGCGGGCTTCGAGGGTGGCGGGCGCGAGTGGCATGGTGACGGCGGCGAGCGCCGCGGCGATCAGGATCTTGCGCATGGTCTGCCTCATCCATTGCTGTGTGGCATGCGGGATGTTGATCCCCCGTCAGCCCTGTCGAGTTAGGTCGATTCGCTCCCGTCTGGCAATCGGTCTATGCGACGCAGCTTGCCAAACCCTGAGCGGACCCGCGACAAACGCGAACGGGCGCCCGCAAGGGGCGCCCGTCCGGTTTGCGATGCCGGGGCGTCAGTGCAGCCGGGCCTCGACCTCGGCGATGCCGGCGTCGATGGACTTCGCGGCCTCGGCGCCGCTCATCTGCTGGGCGAGCACCTCGGTGGCGGCGGCCACGGCGACGGCCACGGCGCGGTTGCGCACACTGCGGATCGCTTCGGCCTCGGAGGCGGCGAGCTGCTCCTCCGCGGCGGCGAGGCGGCGCGCGACCTGCGCGTCCATGTCCCGCCGCGCCTGTTCGGCGGCGTCCTTCGCCTCCTGGGTGGCGCGGGTGACGATGCGGTCGGCCTGCTCCTTGACCTCGCGCAGCTTGCGCTCGTAGCCGGCGACCAGTTGCTGGGCCTCCTCCCGCAGGCGCCGGGCCTCGTCGAGGTCGTTGCGGATCTGCTCGGTCCGCGCGTCGAGGAACCCGGTGACCTTGCCGGGCACCTTGAAGTAGACCAGAATGCCGATGAACAGCAGGAACGCCAGCAACACCACGATGTCGGTGTTGTAGAGAGACAGGAACGGATAGTCCCCCGCCGCCGCCAGCGCAGGGCCCGCACCCAGAAGGGCGGGAAGGATGATCAGACGCTTCATGCCGCGCCCTCCTTGATCCGCGAGGCCACGGCGGCATCGACGGTGGTTGCGTCGGCCTTGGCGCCAAAGGCCGCCAGCACGTCGCGCGCGGTTTCGCGGGCGACTTCCTCCACGGCGGCGCTGGCGCTGTCGCGGATGGCGGCAAGACGACGCTCGGACTCGGCGGTCTTGGCGGCGATCTCGGCGTCGGCCTTCTGCAGCGCGATGTCGAGTTGCTCCTGCATCTCGGCCTTGGTCTTCTCGATGATGCGCTGTGCCTTGGCACGCGCATCGGCAAGCGCCTTGTCATAGGCGGCGCCAGCTTCCTCGGCCTGGAGTTTCAGGGCCTCGGCCCGGGCGATGTCGTTGGTGATCGCGCCGCGTCGCTCGGCCAGGACCGCGCCGATGCGCGGCAGGGCGACCCGCGTCAGGATCAGCCAGATCGCCACGAGGGCGACGACCAGCCAGAAGATCTGGTTGGGAAAGGTGGAAAAGTCGAGTTGGGGCATCCCCACGGCCTGATCGGCCGCCACGGTCTGTCCGGTCTCCGGGTTCATGCCGGCCTCCTGTCACGCCGCTGGACATGGCGGCGCCGGGGGAGTCTTCCCCCGGCGACACCGCTCAGCAAGGACGTTCAGACAGCGAACATCAGCAGAAGCGCGACGAGGAACGAGAAGATCCCCAGCGCTTCGGCGAACGCGATGCCGATGAACAGGAAAGCGGTCTGACCGGCCGCGGCCGAGGGGTTGCGCAGGGCGCCCGAGAGGTAGTTGCCCGCGATGTTGCCCACACCGATGGCGGCGCCACCCATGCCGATGGTGGTCAGGCCGACGCCGATGTATTTGCCGAGCAGAGCGAGATCGCCTTCCATGGTGTACTCCTGTGTATTTGGAAAGGGCGGGACAGAGATCCGGAGAGCCCCGGATCAATGATGCGGATGCAGCGCGTCCTTGAGATAGACGCAGGTCAGAACGGTGAACACATAGGCCTGGATGAGCGCGACCAGCAGCTCCAGCCCGTACAGCGCAGTCATGGCAACGATGGGCACCACCGCGCCCACGCCCAGCGCGCCGGCAAAGCCCGCGAACACCTTGGCCACCGCGTGGCCGGCCATCATCGCACCGGCAAGACGGATGGAATGGCTGACCGGGCGCATGAAGTAGGAAATCAGCTCGATGATCGCCAGCACCGGGCGCAGCGCCAGCGGCGCCGCATCGATCCAGAACAGCCGCAGGAACGCGGTGCCGTGCAGGATCAGCCCCAGCGCCGTGACCGAGATGAACACCGCCAGCGCCATGACGCCCGTCACCGCGAAATGCGCCGTGGGGGTGAAGGCGAAGGGGATCAGGCCCAGCACGTTGGCGAACATGATGAACAGGAACAGCGTCATGATGTAGGGAAAGAACCGCACCGCGTCGCGCCCGGCCACGTCCTCGACCATCTTGTAGATGAAGCCGTAGGTCAGCTCGGCCACCGACTGGCCGCGGTTCGGAATGATCGCCCGGCCGCGCGTTGTGTAGACCAGCAGCAGCGACACCGCGACCACCGCCAGCCCCATCCACAGGGTCACGTTGGTGGGGGTGTACCAGTGCACCGCGTCACCGCCGAACAGCGGCTTCACGAGGAACTGGTCCATCGGCTTGATGTTGAATCCCGACCCGTCAGCCACGTCGCGTGTCCCCTCGCTGTTCCGTCGCGGGCGCGCTGCCCGCCGGTTTTCCGGCGCCCTGCACCGGGGTTTTTCCTGCGGCGGCCGCGCGGGCCTCCGCCTCCAGCGTCCGCTGCATGCCTTGCGCGGTCCGCATCACTCCCTGCACGCCGGCGGCAAATCCCAGCGCCGTGAACAGCAGCAACAGCCACGGCTGCGTGCCGAACAGCGCGTCGAGGCCATAGCCCATGCCGAACCCCACCAGAAGGCCCGCCACCAGCTCCGACACCATGCGCCAAGCCATCTGGCCCTGGCTGTGCGCGTCCTTGTGGGACTCGGACGGGGGGTCGACCTCCCCCTTCATCCGCGCGATCCGCTCACCGAGACGGCGCAGCCGCTCCTGCTCGCTGTGATCGCCCATGGTCTGACATGCCCCCGGACAGTTGCGGCGGTGATAGGGAAGGGGGCGCGACGAGTCAAGCGCGTTGGGGGCGCCGAACCGCGTGCGCAACCTTTTGGTTTTGAACGGAAAAGCATTTCCGGGGCACGCGGGGATGCCGCGCTGCGGCGTCCGCTGCGGCGGTGCCCACATTCAACCGCGTGGTTGACCGACCCCGCAAACGCACCTTAAGCGACCCGGACACGGCAGCGGAAAGGACGCGCGGTGAGCGGGCGCATCGACCAGATCTTCGCGGCGCTGGCCGATCCGACGCGGCGCGCGATCCTGGCGATGCTGCTGGAGGACGACATGGCCGTGACCGACGTGGCCGAGCCGTTGCCGATTTCGCTTGCGGGGGTGTCCAAGCATCTGGGCGTGCTGGCGGCGGCGGGCCTGATCAGCCGCGAACGGCGCGGCCGCGTGATCTGGTGCAAGCTGGAGCCCGACGCCCTGCGCGAGGTCAGCGTCTGGCTGCAAGCCTTCGGTCAGGTGGAGCCGGTGGAGCTCGACGCCTTCGAGCGCTTCCTCGCCGCCGAACTGGAGGCCGCCCGCGAGGCGCTGGCCGAAGCCGAAGCCGAAGTGCAGGCCGGGGACGCGACGGACGCGCCCCCGTGATCCTGCAGGCGTGAGCCCTCAGGCGGCGGCGCGCTTGGCGCGGCGCTGCTGGGCGGCCGTGCGCAGCTGCGCCATGACCTCGTCCACCAGTGCCACGGCGGCGGCCTCCCTGGGCGCGCCATCGGCGTCGAACGCCTCGTAGGACGCGCCCACCAGCACCTCCGGGCCCGGCACCAGCGCCGGGCGGAACGCCACCAGGTTCAGCCGCAGCGCGTATTGCGCCCGCGCCCCGCCCGCGCGCCCGGCGGCCGCCGACAGGATCGCAACCGGCTTGTCGCGCCACACCGGCGTCTTGACCCGGCTCAACCAGTCCAGCGCGTTCTTCATCACGCCGGTGACGCCGCCATTGTATTCCGGACAGCCCAGGATCACCGCATCGGCGTCGCGGATCCGTGCTGCCAGCGCCTCGACCTCGGCGGGGATGCCGTGGGCATCCTCCAGATCGCCGTCATAAAGCGGCAGCCGCAGGTCGCCCTCGATCAGCGGTGCGCCAAAGCGCGTGGCGGCGAACCGCATCAGCGTCCGGTTGGTGGAGGCGCTGCGCAGCGATCCGCACAGGCCCACGAGCTTCAGGTCAGACATCGAAGTTCTCCCTCAAGGTGATCGGTTGCGGCATTACCTAGCCATTCGCAGGGCCACGCCAACCCGCAACGGCCCTGCGTGCCTTGCGCCTGCCTGTGCGCTGGCGCAGGGTGCGGCCGTCATGCAAAGCGGGAGGGCACAATGCGCCACGGCGGCCGGATACTTGCCGATCAACTCGGCCTTCAGGGGGTGGAGCGGGTGTTCTCCGTCCCGGGCGAGAGCTTCCTCGCGGCGCTGGACGGGCTGCTGGACGTGGGCATCGACAATGTCGTGTGCCGCCACGAAGGCGGCGCCGCGATGATGGCCGAGGCGACAGCCAAGCTGTCGGGCCGCCCCGGCGTGGCCTTCGTCACGCGCGGCCCGGGCGCCACCAACGCCTCGGCCGGGGTGCATATCGCGCGCCAGGATTCGACCCCCATGGTGCTGTTCGTGGGCCAGATCGAGCGCGCCCACCGCGACCGCGAGGCCTTCCAGGAGGTCGACTACCGCGCCTTCTTCGGCCCCATCGCCAAATGGGTGGCCGAGATCGACCAGATCGAGCGCATCCCCGAATACGTCAGCCGCGCGTTCCATGTCGCGACCTCCGGCCGGCCCGGCCCGGTGGTGCTGGCCCTGCCCGAGGACATGCTGTCGAGCGTCGCCGACACCCCCGACATCCCCGCAC
>NZ_NHSD01000162.1 GCF_016653255.1 Rhodobaculum claviforme | reverse complement strand
CCCCCGCCATGGCCCGTGTCGCCCACGCCACGGCCATCCCCGTCGCCACCGGCGAGCGCCTGACCACGCGCGCCGAATTCGCGGCCGTCCTGCGCGCAGGCGCCGCGTCGATCGTGCAACCCTCGCTCGGCCGCTGCGGCGGGCTGTGGGAGGGGCGCAAGATCGCGGCCCTGGCCGAGGCGTTCGGCGCGCAGGTCGCGCCGCACCTCTATGCCGGGCCGGTGGCCTGGGCGGCCTCGGTGCATCTGGCGGCCACGCTGCCCAACCTGCTGATGGTGGAGACTATCGACAGCCCCTTCCACGCCGCCCTGATCGGCGGCGCGATCACGGTGGAGGAGGGCCACATCCGCCCCCCCGAGGCCCCCGGCCTGGGCCTGGAGGTCGACGCGGCGCTGGCGCGCGCCCACCCCTGGCGCGGCCCCGGCCTGCACCTGGAGATGCAGGAGGCGCCCTGCGACTATGCCGCCGAGAACCGCTTTGCCGGTGGTGCGCCCCCGGACTGACCCCCGGGCTGACCCCCCGGTCTGAGGCGTCAATCCCCGTGGCGGCCGGGATCGCGCGCCACCGGCAGACCGGCCAGCCAGCGGGCATAAGCGGGCGCACGCGTCCGGGCCAGCAGCGCCGCCAGATCCTCCAGCGGGTGGTCCGATGCGTCGATGCGCAGATCGAGCGGGGGGTGGTCCTCGCCCACCACCAGCAGCGCCGCCGACACCAGCCCGCGCGTATCCCCGCCCGCCGCCTGCGCCGCACGCAGCCCCGCCAGCAGCCGCTCGGCCATCGGGCCGGTGGCGGCCTGATAGCCCACCCGTGCCGCCTCCAGCACCTCCGGCCCGCGCAGGATGTTGCCCGAGACCACCATGTGGCCCTGCGCCACGCCCCCCTTCCAGTCGCGGTTCGCCGCCCCGGTGAACACGCCGCCCCGCCCGGTCCGGGTCAACAGGGCCATCTGCCGGTGCGCCCGCCCCGCGTCCATGCCGGTGACCCGCGCCACCACGCGCTGCGCATCCCCGTCATCGGCCAGCGCCGCGAACGCCTGCGCGGCCCACAGGGTCGAGGGGTGTTCGCCCTGCGTCGCCGCGATCGCCAGGTGCGAATCGCAGCGCAGCACCCAGCCGCCGACGCACAGGTTGCCCGTCATCGCCGCCCCGCCCAGCGCCCCGGTGGCCGGATCGCGCACGAGAATCGATACCGTCATGGGCAAACCCTCCATCCTGGCGCGGCACAAATCGCACGATTGCTTCCCTGACCGCAATTTATCATTATAATTTCACCGCAACGAGACCAACAGGGAGTGTCCGAGATGTCCTTTCCCCTCAGCCGCCGTGCCGCGGGCCTTTTGTCGGCGGCGTTCCTGGCGACATCGGCGCTGACGGCACCCGCGCTGGCGCAGACGCCGCCAAGCGTGCTGGTCGTCGGCCAGATCGCCGAGCCGCAGGCGCTGGACCCGCACGCGGTCACCGCCGTCAACGATTTCCGCATCCTGATGAACCTCTATGACGGACTGGTGCGCTATGCCCCCGGCACGCTGGAGGTCGAGCCCGCCCTGGCCGAGGCCTGGGAGATCAGCGAGGACGGCACCGTCTATACCTTCACCCTGCGCGAGGGGGTGACGTTCCACGACGGCGCGGCCTTCGACGCCGAGGCCGTGGTCTGGAACTTCGAGCGGATGCTCGACGAGGACCACCCCTACCACTTCACCGGCCCGTTCCCGCTGTCGTTCTTCTTCTCCGTGATCGAGGGGGTGGAGGCGGTCGACACCCACACCGTGCGCTTCACCCTGTCCGAGCCGTTCGCGCCGTTCCTGTCGAACCTCGCCTATCCCACCGGGCTGATCGTGTCCCCGGCCGCGGTGCAGGAGCACGGGCAGGAGTTCGGCCGCAACCCCTCGGGCACCGGCGCCTTCCGCTTCCAGGAATGGCGGTCGAACGAGCGGGTGACGCTGGTGCGCAACCCCGAGCACTGGGACGGGATGGCGGCCTCGGAGGCGGTGATCTTCCGCCCCATCACCGACGCCAACACCCGCACCGCCGAGATGCTGTCGGGCGGCATCGACATCATGGTGGAGGTGCCCCCCGTCGCGCTGTCGCGGTTCGACGGCCCCGGCTTCGAGATCGTCGAGCAGGCAGGCCCGCATGTGTGGTTCCTGATCCTCAACACCCGCGAGGGGCCGTTCACGGATGTCCGCGTGCGCCAGGCGGCGAACTATGCCATCAACAAGTCCGCGCTGGTGGACGATGTGCTGGAGGGCACGGCGACCGTCGCCTCCGGCCCGACGCCGCCGGCGTTCGCCTGGGCGTATGCGGGCCTCGACCCCTATCCGTTCGATCCCGACCGCGCGCGCGAGCTGCTGGCCGAGGCGGACGCCGAGGGGGCCGAGATCACCTTCTACGTCACCGAGGGCGGCTCGGGCATGCTGGACCCGGTGCCGATGGGCACGGCGATCCAGGCCGATCTGGCGGCCGTGGGCTTCGATGTCACCATCGAGACCTACGAGTGGAACACCTTCCTCGGCCGGGTGAACCCGGGGCTGGAGGGGCGCGCGGACATGGCGCAGATGGCGTGGATGACCAACGACCCCGACACGCTGCCGTTCCTTGCGCTGCGCACCGATGCCTTCCCCGAGGCCGGCGGCTTCAACTCGGGCTACTACTCCAACCCCGAGGTGGACGCGCTGCTGGAGGCCGCCCGCGTGTCCACCGACCAGGACGAACGCGCGCGCCTCTACAAGGAGATGCAGGAGATCGTGCAGCAAGACGCGCCCTGGGTCTTTGTGGCCAACTGGGTGCAGAATGCGGTGACGACCGACCGGGTGGCGAACTTTGCGCTGGAGCCGTCGTTCTTTCTGCTGCTCAAGGACGTCGAGAAGAACTGATCTCCCGCCTTCTCCCGCGGGCGCGACCGCCCGCGACCCGGCGGGGCCACCCCACCCACAGGGTCCGGCCCGGTGGTGCTGCGACCGGGCCCCCGGACAGCCGACGCGGCCCCTGCGTCGGACCACACTGGCAACCGGGCGCGGCCACGGCGCGTCCGCACACTCTGGCAACCGGGCGCCGCGCAGGGCGCGCGCGGCCCCTGAAGAAAGGGTCCCGGCATGGGCGGATACATCCTCAGGCGGCTGGTGTCGGCCGTGCCGGTGCTGATCGGCATCACGGTCATCGTGTTCGTGATCATGGCCCTGATCCCGGGCGATCCGGCGACGGCGATCCTCGGCTCCTATGCCACGCCCGAGAACGTGGAGCGGCTGAACCGGCACCTCGGGCTGGACCGGCCGCTGTGGCAACAGTATTTCGTCTGGGTGGGCAACCTGTTGCAGGGCGATTTCGGGCGCTCCTTCGCCCTCAACCGCCCCGTGCTGGACGAGATCCTCGACCGCTTCGGCGCGACGCTGGTGCTGGCGGGAACGGCGTTCGTGCTGTGCTCGGTGGTCGGGATCGTGGCCGGGACGGTCTCGGCGGCGCGGCAGTACGGGTTTGCGGACAAGGCGATCACGGCGGCGGTGATCCTGGGCATCTCGGTGCCGTCGTTCTTCCTCGGCATGATGATGATCCTGCTGTTCGCGGTGCATCTGCGCTGGCTGCCGGTGTCGGGGATGTATTCGATGTTCGGCGGCGGCGATCTGGCGGACCTTGCGCGGCACCTCGCGATGCCCGCCATCGCGCTGTCGCTGGTGGCCACGGGCGTCGTGGCGCGGCTGACGCGCGGGGCGATGCTGGAGGTGCTGCGCCAGGACTTCATCCGCACCGCGCGCGCCAAGGGCGTGGGCGAAGGGCGCGTGATCTGGGCGCATGCCCTGCGCGCGGCGATGGTGTCGGTAATCCCGGTGCTGGGCATCCAGGCGGGGTTCGTGCTGTCGGGCGCGGTCTACATCGAGATCGTGTTCCAGTGGCCCGGCGTGGGCCGGATGCTGGTGGATGCGATCCTGCGCCGCGACATCCTGCTGGTGCAGGGCGGCGTGGTGTTCATCGCCGCCTGCTATGTCGGCTTCAACATCGTGGTGGACGTGGCGCAGGCCTGGCTCGACCCCCGGATCAAGACCTGAGGAGGCCGCCATGACCCTGTTCCTGCGTCTTCTGTTTCGCAACCGGCTGGCGGGCTTCGGCGCGGTGGTGCTGGGGGCGATCGTGGTGCTGGCGGTGCTGACGCCGGTGCTGCCGCTGCATCCGCCCAACGCCACCGACACCGCCAACCGCTTCCTGCGCCCGCTGTCGGAGGGGCACTGGCTGGGCACCGATCATCTGGGCCGGGACCTGCTGTCGCGGCTGTTGTGGGGCACGCGGCTGTCACTGGCGGTGGGGTTCGCGGCGGCGGTGATCGCGGCGGTGCTGGGCGCGGCCATCGGGATCGTTGCGGGCTATGCCGGCGGGCGCACCGACAACGTCACCATGCGCGGCGTCGACATGCTGATGGCGTTTCCCTACATCCTGCTGGCGCTGGCGATCGTGGCCGTCCTCGGCCCCGGGCTGATGAACGCGCTGATCGCGGTGGCGGTGGTCAACATCCCCTTCTTTGCGCGCAACATCCGGGGCGTGACGGTGTCGCTGGCGCATCGCGAATTCGTCGATGCCGCGCGGCTGTCGGGGCTGGGCCACATCCGCATCCTGACGACCGAGGTGCTGCCGAACGTCGTGCCGGTCATCGTCATCGCCATGTCCACCACCATCGGCTGGATGATCCTGGAGACGGCGGGGCTGTCGTTTCTTGGCCTCGGCAGCCAGCCGCCGCAGGCCGACCTCGGCTCCATGCTGGGCGAGGCGCGCGGCGCGCTGATCACGGCGCCCCACACCTCGGTCGTGCCGGGGGTGATGATCCTGCTGATCGTGATGTCCATCAACCTGCTGGGCGACGGGGTGCGCGACGCGCTGGACCCGCGCCTGCGCTCGGGCGCGCTGGCCCGCCCGATGCCGGCCACACTGGTGGACCGGCCCGCGCCGCCGCCGCCCACCGGCGACGGGCTCTTGCGGATCGAGGGGCTGCGCACCGATTTCCGGATGGGCAAGCGCACGGGCCGCGCGGTGGGGGGCGTCGATCTGGCGCTGGCGCCGGGCGAATGCGTGGGCCTGATCGGCGAGAGCGGCTCGGGCAAGTCGGTCACGGCGCTGTCGGTGATGGGGCTGGTGCCCTCGCCGCCCGGGGTGATCTCGGGCGGGGCGGTGCGGCTGCGCGGCGAGGATCTGGTGGGCGCGCCCTATGCCCGGCTGCGCGCGCTGCGCGGCAACAAGGTGGCGTACATCTTCCAGGACCCGCTGTCGACGCTGCACCCCCTCTATACCATCGGCGAGCAGCTGGCCGAGGCGATCCGGGTCCACCATCCGGTGTCGCGCGCCGACGCCCATGCCCGCGCGGTGCAGCTTCTGGACGACGTGCGCATCCCCAACGCCGCACGCCGCGCGGGCGCGTTCCCGCACGAGCTGTCGGGCGGCATGCGCCAGCGGGTGGGCATCGCCATGGCGCTGGCCAACGACCCCGACATCATCATCGCGGATGAGCCGACGACCGCGCTCGACGTCACGGTGCAGGCGCAGGTGCTGCGGCTGCTCGACGACCTGCGCCGCTCGCGCGGGCTGGCGATCGTGTTCATCACCCACGACTTCGGCGTGGTGGCGCAGCTGTGCGACCGCGTCGCCGTGATGTACGCCGGCCGCATCGTGGAGGAAGGCCCGACCGAGGCGATCCTCGCAGCCCCCGCCCACCCCTACACCGCGCGGCTGATCGCCTGTGTGCCCGAACTGGGCGGCGGACGGCGGCGGCTGGAGGCGATCCCCGGCCTGCCGCCCGCCGTCGACGCCCTGCCGCCGGGCTGCGCCTTTGCGCCGCGCTGCGACCGCGCCCGTGACGCCTGCCGGGCGGGCGAGATCGCGCTTGAAGGCGCCACCCGGCGCGTGCGCTGCCTGTTCCCCGTCGCCCCCCCGGAGGCCGCCCGATGACCCTTGCGCTCAAGACCGAAGGCCTCGCCTGTGCGTTTCCCGTGGGCAAGCGGCTGATCGGCCCGCCGCGCGCGCTGCTGCACGCGGTGCATTCCACCGATCTGCGCGTGCACACCGGCGAGACCCTGGGCATCGTCGGGGAATCGGGCTGTGGCAAATCCACTCTGGCGCGGATGCTGGTGGGCCTGCAGCCCCCCACCGGCGGACGGATCGAGATCGAGGGCGCGGCGCTGGACCGCGCCGATCCGGCCGCCTTTGGCCGACGCATCCAGTATGTGTTCCAGGACCCGGTCAGCAGCCTCAACCCGCGCAAGACCATCCGCCAGATCCTGGAGGTGCCGCTGCGCCACCTGCACGGCATGGGCCGGGCGGCGCGCGCAGCGCGCATCGACGAGATCTTCGCGGCGGTGAACCTGCGGCCCGAATTCCTCGATCGCTACCCGCATGAATTCTCGGGCGGGCAGGCCCAGCGCATCGGCATCGCGCGCGCGCTGGCGGCCGCCGCGCGCATCCTGATCCTGGATGAGCCCGTGTCGGCGCTCGATGTGTCGGTGCAGGCGCAGGTGCTCAACCTGCTGGCGGACCTGAAGGCGGAGTTCGGGCTGACCTACATCTTCATCTCCCACGACCTGGCGGTGGTGGAGGCGGTGTCGGACCGCATCGCGGTGCTGTATTTCGGCGCGGTGGTGGAGGAAGGCCCCGCCACCCGCGTCTTTGCCACCCCGCGCCATCCGTATACCCGGCTTCTGGCCGACAGCGCCCCGCAGGTCGGCCGACCCCTGGGCGGCGAGGGGGCGGGCGAGCTGCCCGACCCGCTGGACCCGCCGCCGGGCTGCGCCTTTGCCGGGCGCTGTGCGCGCGCGACCGAGCGGTGCACCACCCAGACACCGCGCCTGCGCGCGCTGGAGGAGGACCACCTTGCCGCCTGCCACCACCCCCTCTGAGCCGCGCCTGTCGCGCCCGCAGCGCGTGGCCGAGGCGATCAAGGGCTGGGTCATGGACGAGGGCTGGCAGCCCGGCCACCGCCTGCCCTCCGAGGCCGATCTGATCGCGCGCTTCGGCATGGCCAAGGGCACCATCCGCGAGGCGATCCGCATCCTCGAGGCGCAGGGGCTGGTGGCATCGCGCACCGGCCCGGGCGGCGGCGTGTTCGTGCACCGGGTGTCCGAGGGGCGCGCGGCGGCGCTGCTGGGCAACTATTTCTACTTTGTCCATCCGACCATCGACGACATCTACCAGATCCGGGCGGCGCTGGAGCCGGAGCTGGCCGCGCACCTTGCCGGTCGGCTGGGCGAGGACGAGCTGGCACGGCTGGAGGCGGCCATCGACGACAGCGCCCCCCCCGCCGAGGGCGCGCAGGACGAGGCCGCGCGCCACGCCGCATCCTTGCGGTTTCACGCGGTGCTGGCGGGGATGTCGGACAATCCGCTGCTGTCCTTCGTGATCCGTTTCACCGCCGAGCTGCTGGGCGAGGTCACGGTGACGCGCGGCCTGCACACCCCCACCGACCCCGCCCTGTGGGACGCCGGTCTGTCGCACCAGCGCCGCCTCGTGGCGGCCCTGCGCGCCGGCGACGCGGACACCGCGCGCGCCGTGATGCAGGCCCACATGGCCATCGCCCACCGCCTGATGCGCGTGCGCGAGGCCACGCCCAGCCGCCGGTTCCTGCGCGAACGCCGGGCGGAGTGATCGGCGCCGTGGACACGCCCCGGGACCGGCGTAAACTGGCGCGATGACCCGCCGCCCCCCGCTCAGCCAGAACC
>NZ_NHSD01000161.1 GCF_016653255.1 Rhodobaculum claviforme | reverse complement strand
CCCGACACCGCCCCCGAGAACAGCACCCGCCCGGTCGAGGCGTCGCGCGCAGCCAGCGCCGCCCGGGTCCGGTCGCGCAGGCGCTGGGAGTACTCCAGCACCCGCAGCTCCTCGGCCAGGGCGATACGGATGTTGCTGTCCGAGCCGACGCCGAACCGCCCCCCCGCGCCCAGCCACCGCACCCCGTCGAAGATCCCGTCACCCAACGAGGATTCGGTGATCGGGCACAGCCCCGCCACCGCCCCGGTGGCGGCCAGGCGGGTGGTTTCGTCCGGCAGCATCTGGGTGCAGTGGATCATGCACCAGCGCGGGTCCACATCGGCATGGTCCAGCAGCCAGCGCACCGGGCGGGCGCCGAGGGCGGCCTCCACCTCCGCCACCTCGGCGGTCTGTTCGGCCAGATGCATGTGGATGGGGCCGACGCCGGTCGTGATCTCCGCCAGCGCCTGCGGCGACACCGCGCGCAGCGAATGCGGCGCCACGCCCAGCACGGCGTCCGGGCCCAACGCGCCCAGCGCACGGCCCGCCCCCTCCAGCAGCCGGGCGAATCGCTCGGGGTCGTTGCCGAAGCGCACCTGCCCCGGCCCCAGCGGGCGCGCGTCGCAGCCGCCGTACTGATACAGCACCGGCAGCAGCGTCAGCCCCACCCCGGTGGTCCAGGCGGCGGCCACGATCCGGCCCGCCATCTCGGACAGATCGGCGTGCGGGGTGCCGTCGGCGGTGTGGTGCAGGTAATGGAACTCCACGCTGGTGGCATAGCCCGCCTCCAGCATCTCCATCTGCACGAGGGCTGCGATCGCCTCCACGTCGTCGGGCGTCAACCGGTCGAGGAAGCGGTACATCAGCCGTCGCCATGTCCAGAAGCTGTCGGACGGGTCCGGGCCGCGCCGCTCGGTCAACCCGGCCATCGCGCGCTGGAACGCGTGGGAATGCAGGTTCGCCGGTGCCGGCAGCAGCACGGCGTGGCGCGTGCCGCAGGCGGGGCTGTCCGGCGTTACGGCCGCGATACGCCCGTCCGCCCCGAGGTCCACCCGCACGTCGCGGGCCCAGCCATCGGGCAACAATGCCTGCTCTGCCCAGAGTGTGTGCACCTGCGATCCCCCTTTGCCCACCCACGTTGACAGGGCTTAATTGTGCAGACAATACTCATGCCACGGTGACGCGATCAACCCCGAGGTGGGCCGCATGGAACGACAGATCCTGACCGGCGCCGTGCTGGCCACGCCGGACACGCCCGACACACCCGACGGCGTCGTGGCGCTGGAGGGCGGGCGCATCCGCTGGGCCGGGCCGCGCGCGCAGATGCCGGGCGATCTGGCGGGCTGGCCCGCGCGCGATCTGGGCGGACGGCTGGTCACGCCCGCGCCCATCGACTGCCACACCCATGTCGTCTTTGGCGGCACCCGCGCACGCGAGTTCGAGATGCGCCTGCAGGGCGCCACCTATGCCGAGATCGCACGGGCGGGCGGCGGCATCCTGTCCACCGTCACAGCCACCCGCGCCGCCACCGAGGACACCCTGCTGGCCCAGGCCCTGCCCCGCGTCGACGCCCTGATCGCCGAGGGCGTCACCACGCTGGAGGTCAAGTCCGGCTACGGGCTGGAGGCGGACACCGAGTTGCGCATGCTGCGCGTGGCCCGCGCCATCGGGCGCGCGCGCCCGGTGCGGGTGCGCACGACGTACCTGGGTGCCCATGCGGTGCCGCCGGGAATGGACGCGGACGCGTATCTCGACGACATCTGCATCCCCACGCTGCGGGCGGCGCACGCACAGGGGCTGGTCGATGCCGTGGACGGGTTCTGCGAGGGGATCGCCTTCGACACCGCGCAGATCGCGCGGCTGTTCGACGCCGCGCGCGGCCTCGGCCTGCCGGTGAGACTCCATGCCGAGCAGCTTTCGCACATGGGCGGCACGGCATTGGCGGCGCGGTATGGCGCGCTGTCGGCGGACCATGTGGAATACGCCACCGACGCCGACGCCCGCGCGCTGGCCGCCGCCGGAACGGTGGCGGTGCTGCTGCCCGGCGCGTTCTATACCCTGCGCGAGACGCAGGCGCCGCCGGTCGCGGCGTTGCGCGCGCATGGCGTGGCGATGGCGCTGGCGACCGACTGCAACCCCGGGTCCTCGCCCATGACGTCGATCCTGCTTGCGATGAACATGGGCTGCACATTGTTCGGCCTGACCCCGGCGGAGGCGCTGGCGGGCGTCACCGTCCACGCCGCCCGCGCGCTGGGGCTGGACGACTGCGGCCGGATCGCAGCGGGGCTGCGCGCCGATCTGGCGGTGTGGGACGTGGAAACCCCGGCGGAACTGGCCTGGCGGATCGGCTTCAACCCGCTGCACGCGCGGTATTTCGGAGGCATCGCATGCTGACGCTGACACCCGGCGCCACCCCGCTGGCCGATCTGGAGCGGCTGTGGCGCGACGCCCTGCCCGCGCGGCTGGCGCCCGAGGCCCGCCCGGCGGTGGAGGCGGCGGCAGCCGCCATCGCGGCGGCGGCGGCAGGCGACGCGGCCGTCTACGGGGTGAACACCGGGTTCGGCAAGCTCGCGTCGCGGCGGATCGCGCCCGAGGATACCGCCGCCCTGCAACGCAACCTGATCCTCAGCCATTGCTGCGGCGTGGGGGCGGCGCTCGACACCGCCACCGCGCGGCTGATGATGGCGCTGAAGCTCCTCAGCCTCGGGCGCGGGGCGTCCGGTGTGCGCTGGGAGGTGGTCGCGCTGATCGAAGCGATGCTGGCCGCCGGCATCACCCCGGTGATCCCGGTGCAGGGGTCGGTGGGCGCCTCGGGGGACCTTGCGCCGCTGGCGCACATGGCCGCCGCGATGATCGGCGTGGGCGAGGTGATCGTCGCGGGCACCCGCCGCCCGGCCGAGGCCGCGCTGCGCGACGCGGGCCTGACGCCGGTCGCGCTGGGGCCCAAGGAGGGGCTCGCGCTCATCAACGGCACCCAATTCTCCACCGCGCTGGCGCTGGCGGGGCTGTGGCAGGCGCAGGCGCTGATGGACGCCTCGCTGGTCACGGCATGTCTGTCGACCGACGCCATCATGGGCTCCGACGCGCCGCTGGACGAAGGGATCCATGCCCTGCGCGGCCAGCCCGGGCAGATCGCTGTGGCGGCGCGGATGCGCGCGCTGATGGCCGGATCGGACATCCGCGACAGCCACCGCGACGGCGACACCCGCGTGCAGGACCCCTATTGCATCCGCTGCGTGCCGCAGGTGGTGGGGGCAGCGGCCGACCTGATCGCCTTTGCCGCCCGCACGCTGGAGGTGGAGGCGAACGCGGTCACCGACAACCCGCTTGTGCTGCCCGGCCGCATCCTGTCGGGCGGCAACTTCCACGCCGAACCCGTGGCCTTTGCCGCCGATATCCTGGCGCTGGCGGTGGCCGAGATCGGCGCCATCGCCCAGCGCCGCGTGGCGCTGATGGTGGACCCGACGCTGAGCCACGACCTGCCGCCGTTCCTGACGCCCGACCCGGGCCTGAACTCCGGCTACATGATCGCCGAGGTGACGACGGCGGCGCTGATGAGCGAGAACAAGCACCTCGCGACCCCCTGTTCGACCGACAGCACCCCCACCTCGGCCAATCAGGAGGACCATGTCAGCATGGCCGCCCACGGCGCCCGCCGGCTGGGGCCGATGACCGACAACCTGAGTGTGATCCTGGGTGTGGAGGCCCTGTGCGCCGCCCAGGGGGTGGAGTTCCGCGCGCCGCTGACGACATCGCCGCCGCTGGCCGCCGCCATGGCCGCGCTGCGCGCCGAGGTGCCCCGGCTGGAGGGCGACCGCCTGCTCGCGCCCGAGATCGAGCGCGCAGCCGCGCTCGTGCGCTCCGGCGCGCTGACCCGGGCAGCGGCATGAGCGGCCCGGTGCAGGTCACCCGCGGCGACGGGCCGGTGGTGCTGGGCATGCCGCACACCGGGACCGGGTTGCCGCCCGACATCCTCGCCGCGCTCAATCCCCGGGGCCGGACGCTGAGCGACACCGACTGGCACATCGACCGCCTCTATGACCGCCTGCTGCCCGGCGTGACGGTCGTGCGCGCGACCTTCCACCGCTACGCCATCGACGCCAACCGCCCCCCCGACGGCGCGAGCCTGTACCCCGGGCAGAACACCACCGGCCTCGTGCCGCTGACGGATTTCGACGGCGATCCGATCTGGTCCCGCCAGCCCGCGCGCGACGACATCGAGGCCCGGCGCGTGGCCTTTCACGCCCCCTATCACGCCGCCCTGACGGCCGAGATCGACCGGGTGCGCGCGCTCCACGGCGTGGCGATCCTCTACGATTGCCACTCCATCCGGTCGCGCATCCCGTTCCTGTTCGACGGCACCCTGCCGGATTTCAACATCGGCACCGCCGAGGGCAGCAGCTGCGACGACCGCATCACCCGCGCCGTCCACGACATCTGCGCGGGGGCCGAAGGCCACACCACCGTGCTGAACGGCCGCTTCAAGGGCGGCTGGACGACGCGCCACTACGGGCGCCCCGAAACCGGCGTCCACGCCATCCAGATGGAACTGGCACAATCCACCCATCTGGCGACCGAGGCGCCGCCCTTCGCCTACGACCCCGCCCGCGCGGACCGGCTGCGCCCGGTGCTGGGCCGCATCCTCGCCACCCTCGCCGAAATCGCCCCGACGTTGAGAGGCCCCGCATGACCAACCCCCGCCACAACATCCGCGACGTCTATCCCCCCACCGGCCCCGAGATCAGCGCCAAGAGCTGGCAGACCGAGGCCGCGTTGCGGATGCTGATGAACAACCTGCACCCCGACGTGGCGGAGAACCCGCATGAACTCGTGGTCTATGGCGGCATCGGGCGCGCGGCGCGAACATGGGAGGATTTCGACCGCATCTGCGGCGCCCTGCGCGATCTGGAGGGCGACGAGACCCTGCTGGTGCAGTCCGGCAAGCCGGTCGGCGTGTTCCGCACGCATTCGGACGCGCCGCGGGTGCTGATCGCGAACTCCAATCTGGTGCCGCACTGGGCCACATGGGCGCATTTCAACGACCTCGACCGCAAGGGGTTGATGATGTACGGCCAGATGACGGCCGGAAGCTGGATCTACATCGGCACCCAGGGCATCGTGCAGGGCACCTACGAGACCTTCGCGGAGGCCGGGCGCCAGCATTACGGCGGCGACCTGACGGGCCGCTGGATCCTGACCGCCGGGCTGGGCGGCATGGGCGGGGCGCAGCCGCTGGCGGCGGTGATGGCCGGGGCCTGCTGCCTTGCGGTCGAATGCGACGAGACGCGCGCGGATTTCCGCATCCGTACCCGCTATTGCGACGCCAAGGCCCACACGCTGGACGAGGCGCTGGCGATGATCGACGGCTGGACAAGGGCCGGCGAGGCGAAATCCGTGGCCCTCATCGGCAACGCGGCCGAGGTGTTCCCCGAACTCGTGGCCCGCATGAAGGCCGGCGGCCCGCGCCCCGACATCGTCACCGACCAGACCAGCGCGCACGACCCCATCCACGGCTACCTGCCGGTGGACTGGAGCGTGGCCGAATGGCGCGCCAAGCAGGAGACCGACCCCGCGGCGGTGGAGGCCGCCGCCCGCGCGAGCATGCGCACCCATGTCGCCGCCATGGTGGATTTCTGGAACGCGGGCGTGCCCACACTCGATTACGGCAACAACATCCGCCAGGTCGCGCAGGAGGAGGGGTTGGAGAACGCCTTCGCCTTCCCCGGCTTCGTGCCCGCCTATATCCGCCCGCTGTTCTGTCGCGGCGTCGGCCCGTTCCGCTGGTGCGCGCTGTCGGGCGACCCGGAGGACATCTACCGCACCGACGCGAAGATGAAGGAGCTGTTCCCCGACGACGCGCATCTGCACAACTGGCTCGACATGGCGCGCGACCGCATCGCCTTCCAGGGCCTGCCCGCGCGGATCTGCTGGATCGGGCTGGGCGAGCGTCACCGCGCGGGGCTGGCGTTCAACGAGATGGTCCGCAACGGCGAATTGAAGGCCCCGGTGGTGATCGGGCGCGACCACCTCGACAGCGGCTCCGTCGCCAGCCCCAACCGGGAAACCGAGGCGATGCTGGACGGCTCGGACGCCGTCAGCGACTGGCCGTTGCTCAATGCGCTGCTGAATTGTGCATCGGGGGCCACATGGGTCAGCCTGCACCACGGCGGCGGCGTCGGCATGGGGTTCTCGCAGCATTCGGGCATGGTGATCTGCGCCGACGGGTCGGAGGATGCCGATGCGCGGCTGGCGCGCGTGCTGTGGAACGACCCCGCCACCGGCGTGATGCGCCACGCCGATGCGGGCTACGACATCGCACTGGAGTGCGCGCGCGACCACGGGCTGAACCTGCCCGGCATCCTCGGACGCCGATGATCCCGACACTTACCCCGACAAGAAACCGACCAGGAACCCGACACGGAGGACGACCCATGAAACGCAGAACCTTCCTCGCCAGCGCGGGCATCGGCGCGGCCGCATCCACACTGGCCGCGCCCGCCATCGCCCAGGGCGTGACCCGCTGGCGCATGGTCACCGCCTGGCCGCGCAACCTGCCCGGGCCCGGGGTGGCCGCGCAGATGCTGGCCGACCGGATCCAGACCCTGTCGGGCGGCCGGCTGGAGATCGAGCTGTTCCCGGCCGGAGAGATCGTCCCCGGCATGGGCGTGTTCGATGCCGTGGGCGAAGGCACCGCCGACATCTACCACGCGGTGCCGGCCTATTGGGGATCGAAGTCCCAGGCGATCCTGCTGTTCGGCTCGCAGCCCCTGGGCCTGACGGCGATCGAGCAGCACGGCTGGATGCTGCACGGCGGCGGCCAGGACCTCTATGACCGGATGTATGCGCGCTTCAACCTCAAGCCGTTCCTGTGCGGCAACTCGGGGGCGCAGTGGGCCGGCTGGTTCCGCTCCGAGGTGACGGGCGTCGACGACCTGCGCGGCCTGCGCTATCGCACCACCGGCCTCAATGCGCTGGTGATGAGCCGCCTGGGCGCGGCGGTGGAGGCAATGTCCGGCCCCGCGATGTTCCAGGCGCTGCAATCGGGCGCGCTGGATGCGGGCGAGTTCATCGGGCCATGGACCGACAGCACGCTGGGCTTCCAGCAGGTGGCGTCGATCTACTATGACAACGGGGTGGGCGAGCCCGGCTCAGCCGAGGAATGCGCGGTCAATCTCGATTCCTGGAACGCCCTGCCGGAGGATCTGCAGACCGTCGTCTCGACCGCGGCCGAGAGCCTCTATAACGTGGTGCTGACGGAATACACCACCAAGCACGCCATGGCCCTGCGCGAGCTGGTGTCCCAGCATGGCGTGCAGGTGAAGGCATGGCCCGAGGAGATCATCATCGCCATGGGCAACGCCATGGGCGAGATCGTGCGCGAGATGCGCGACGGCGGCGACGAGCTGGAGCGCGAGATCACCGAAAGCTACATCGCCTATCGCGCGCTGATGGCCGACTACATGCCGCACGCCGAGGCCGCCCAGCTGGCCGCGCGCAGCCTCGATTTCGACCACCCGACCTGAGCCGCCGCCCCGCCCGGTCCGAGCGCGCCCACACGGCCGCCCGGACCGGGCCGACCCCAGCACGCTGTGCCGAAACGGTGTGTGCGGGGGCGGTGTGTGCGGAACGAGACGGACGCAGACGGTGCGCATCGGGCCGCGACATGACCGCCGGGTCCGCGCTTCGCCCCTTCCCGGTCGCCCTTTGCCAGCCGCCCCATCCCAGCCGCCCCTTGCCACCCGTCCCTGCCGACCCGTCCCCACCGT
>NZ_NHSD01000160.1 GCF_016653255.1 Rhodobaculum claviforme | reverse complement strand
GGGCGGGCAGCCTCGCGCTGCTGGCGGGGGACCCGGACGCGGGACATGTCATCGACGCGTTTTGCGGCATCTATGGCCGGTATGGCCGGCTGACGGCGGACCGGGTGCGCGCGGGCGTGGTGCGCGCCCGCGCCGAGGGCCACGCCTTCAACGATTCTCAGGTCATCGAGGGGGTGGGCGCCATCGGCGTGCCGGTCCACGACCCGCGCGCGGGGGCGCAGGCGCTGCCGGTCGCGGCGATTTCGGTGGCGGCGATCTCGTCGCGGCTGCGCCCCGAGCGGCGGGCCGAGATCTGCGACGTCATCCGCGCGGCCCTGGCCGAGCTGAACCTGTCAGACCGGAGGACCCCCGTTGCAGCCGATCCGAGTCTTTGAACGCGCCGTCCGCCGCTGGCCGGACGCCATCGCCGTGGAATGCGGCGCACGCACGCTCAGCTATCGCGCGCTGGCGGCGCGGGTGGGCGCGCTGGCGGCGGGGTTGCAGGCCATCGACCCCGCGCCGGGATCGCGGGTGGCGATCTGCTGCGGCAACGACCTGGCGCATCTGACGGCGTGGCTGGCGGTGCTGGCGGCGGGCAAGGTGTGGGTGCCGCTGTACCCGCGCAACCCGCAGGACGAACTGGCGCGCGCCGCCGCATTCACCCGCGCGTCGATCGTCATCACCACGCCGGAGTTGCGCGACGCGCTGGCCATCGACGGGGCGCGGGTGATCGTGGCCGAGGGCACCGGCCCGGACACCGTCGCGGGCCTGATCGCGGCGCATGACGGGGGCGCGCCGGTGGCCCACCGCCTGGCCGGCGATGCCACGCAGGCGATCAAGTTCACCGGCGGCACCACCGGCCGGCCCAAGGGGGTGATGCAGCCCTATCGCGCGTGGAACACCAACATCGTGACGCAGATCGCGGCCTGGGGGCTGGCGCCGGGGGATCGCTATCTGGCCGGGGCGCCGATCACGCACGGCACCTCGACCTATATCCTGCCGACTCTGGCGACGGGCGGCACGCTGGTGCTGATGGACCGCCCCACCACCGAACAGACGCTGGACGCGCTGCGCAACGCGGCCATCACCACGACCTTCCTGCCGCCCACGGTGCTGTACATGCTGATGCAGCAGCCGGGCGTTGCGGGGGATTATCCGCACCTGCGCACCATCGTCTATGGCGCGGGCCCCATGCGCCCTGAGGAAATCGCCCGCGCGCAGTCGATCTTCGGCCCCGTGATCGGATCGACCTATGGCCAGACCGAGGCGCCGCAGATCGCCACGATGATCTCCGCGGCCGAGATGCTGCGCGACGACAAGCGCGCCTCCGTCGGGCGCGAGACCATGCTGTCGGAGGTCGCCGTGCTGGACCCCGACGGCCGCGCCGTGCCGCCGGGTGAGACGGGCGAGATCGTCATCGCGGGCGATCTGGTGATGACCGGCTACTGGGACCAGCCCGACGTGACCGCGAAGACCCTGCGCGGCGGCTGGCTGCACACCGGCGATCTGGGCTTCATCGACGACGAGGGCTTTGTCTTCATCCGCGGCCGGGCCAAGGACATGATCATCACCGGGGGCTTCAACGTGTATCCGGCGGATGTCGAACCGGCCATCGGCGCGCATCCGGCGGTGGCCGATTGCGCCGTCTTCGGCGTGCCCGACGACAAGTGGGGCGAGGCGGTCCACGCGGCCGTGCAACTGCGCCCGGGCCATGCCGCGGGCGACGGGCTGGCGCGCGACATCATCGGCTTCGTGCGCGACCGCGCAGGGCCGGTGCGCACCCCCAAGACCGTGACCTTCTACGACGCCATGCCGCGCAACCAGATCGGCAAGTTGCAAAAGGACGTGCTGGTGGCCGACTTCACCGCCCGCGCCACAACGGAGGGCTGACCCCCATGACCACCCCCACCACCGCGCTGTGCCGCTACACCGAGACGGAGATCTTCTATCGCGACCGCAACCTTGTGGGCGACCTGATGGAGGGGGGCGGGGATTTCGTCTCGCTGATGATGTCGCACATCCTGGGCCGTGACGTGGCCGCGCATGAGGTGCGGGTGATGAACGCCATCCTCATCACCATGATGGAGCACGGGCTGACACCGTCGGCCATCGCCACCCGCTCGGTCTACATGAGCGCGCCGGAGAACCTGCAGGGCGCGGTCGCCGCCGGCCTGATGGCGGTCGGCAGCCAGTTCGTCGGCACCATCGAGAACAACGCCCGCCTGCTGGCCCGTCTGGTCGCGGTGCCGGAGGCCGACCGACCCGCGCTTGCGCGCGAGATCGTGGCCGAGCACCGCGCCGCCGGACGCCGGATGCCAGGCTTCGGCCACCACCTGCACCGCCCCGACGATCCCCGCGCGCTGAAGCTGCTGGAGATCGGCGCGCGCGAGGGCCTGCAGGGCGGCCACATCGCCGCGCTGCACACCCTGGCGCAGGCCGTGGACGCCGCCGCCGGGCGCCACATCACCATCAACGCCACCGGCGCCACGGCGGCGCTGCTGGGCGACATGGACATCCCCGTGCCGCTGATGCGCGGGTTCGCCGTGATCTCGCGCGCCGCCGGTCTGGTGGCCCACATTGCCGAGGAAGCCAGCCGCCCCTCGGGCCGGTTCATCTGGGATCTGGTGGACCGCGCGATTCCGTTCGACGCCGACGGCCCGTCGGGGGGGCGCTGATGGCGGGGGATTACGCGCTGGTCACGGGGGGAGCGCGCAACATCGGCGCGGCCATCGCCCGGCGCCTGACGGCCGACGGGCTGCGGGTGATCGTGGCCGACCGCGTGCCCCCCGAACATGACGCGCTGAGCGAGTTCGTGCAGGTCGACCTGTCCGACGCCGAGGCGCTGCGCTGTGCGCTGGACGGCGCGCTGGCCGGGCGGCGCGTCACCCGGCTGGTCAACAACGCGGGCATCGTCGCGCCCGCCGCGCTGGAGGACACCGACCTGGAGGATTTCGCCCAGGTGCAGGCCGTCAACCTGCGCGCGCCGGTGATCTGTGCCCAGGCGGTGCTGCCGGCGATGAAGGCCGCGGGCATGGGGCGCATCGTGTCGATCTCCAGCCGCGCGGCCCTGGGCAAGGAGCTGCGCACGGCCTATGCCGCCTCCAAGGCCGGGCTGCACGGCATGACCCGCACCTGGGCGCTGGAGCTGGGCCGCCACGGCATCACCGTCAACGCCGTCGGCCCCGGCCCGATCAACACCGCGCTGTTCCAGGCGGTCAACCCGCCCGGCGATCCCCGCACGCAGGCCATCATCGACGGCGTGCCGGTGAAGCGCCTCGGCACCCCCGAGGACGTGGCCGCGGCGGTGGGCTTTCTTGCATCCGACCAGGCCGGATTCGTCACCGGGCAGGTCCTTTATGTCTGCGGCGGCATGACCATCGGCGCCGCATGACCCGCGCGGCCCCCCGGCACGGGGGTCCGCATCACTTCAGGGAGGAGACCCACCATGACCATCCGGAAACTCGTGGCCACCGGCGCCGTCGCTGGCGTGCTGGGCGCGCTTGCGCCCGTCGCCGCCGAGGCGTTCCCCGACCGCCGCATCTCGATCATCGTGCCGTATTCGGCGGGCGGTGCGACCGACATCCTGGCCCGGCAGGTCGCCGACAAGCTGGGTCCGATCCTGGGCCAGACGGTGACGGTGGAAAACCGCCCCGGCGCGGGCGCCACGCTGGGCACCACCCAGGCCGCGAACGCGCGCCCCGACGGCTACACGCTGTTCATGGGCCAGGTGTCGTCGCACGGGATCGCGCCTGCGGTGTATGAAAACCTGCAATATGACCCGGTCGCGGATTTCCAGCCGCTGACCTGGCTGATGTCCATTCCCAACGTGATGGTCGTCAACGCCGACAGCCCCTACACCACCGTGCAGGAGTTCATCGACGGCGCGCGCGAGCGGTCCAAGACCTTCGGCTCGTCCGGCACCGGCAGCTCGATCCATCTGTCGGGCGAGATGTTCAAGTTCATGACCGGCATCGAGATGACGCATGTCCCCTTCCGCGGCTCGGGCGAGGCGGTTCCGGCGCTGATCTCGGGGGATGTGGACGTGATGTTCGACAACCTGCCGTCGGCGATCACGCACATCCAGTCGGGCGCGCTGCGGGCGCTGGGGGTGACCACGCCCGAGCGTTCCGAGATGCTGCCCGACGTGCCCGCGATCTCCGAGCTGGGGATCGAGGGGCTGGAGGCGTTCTCGGCCACGTCGTGGTTCGCGCTGTTCGCCCCCGCGGGCATCAGCGAGGAGGTCACGCAGACCCTGTCGTCGGCCATCCTGGAGGCGCTGGAGGATGAGGATCTGATCCGCCAGATCACCGAGCGCGGCGGCATGATCGAGGGCGGCACCCCCGAGGATCTGGCGGCGCATGTGGAGGCCGAGCTTGCCAGCTGGGCCACCGTGGTCGAGGCCGCGGGCGTCACCGTCGATTGAGGAGACCCCCCGCGCCGACCCGAGGGTCGGCGCGGACTTGCGACTCCTGTGCCGACCCTCGGGTCGGCGCGGGCCTGCGACTTCTGTGCCGACCCCCGGGTCGACGCGGACCTGCGACACCTGTGCCGGCTCTCGGGTCGGCCAGCGACCAGGACTCATGCGCCGCCCCTCGGGTCGGCCCGCGAGCAGGACGGCTGCGCCGACCCCAGGGTCGGCGCGGGGCCCACGACCCTTGCGCCGGTCCCGGATGGCCCGGCGCAAGGTCGCCCACCACGATCGACCCGCGCCGCAGCAGGGCGCGGCCGCAACCGGACCGCAGCGTCCGCCAAGGGGGAGGGGGTTCGCCATGGAAACACACGACCACGCCGCGCGGGACCGCCTGCGGCTGCGCCAGCGCCGCCAGGACGCGGTCTTTGCCGTCCTGATGATGGTGTTCGCGGTGGTGATGGCCTTCGTGGTGATCCCCGCGGGGGTGCGGGTGCCGGCCTCGGTGGCGCATCTGCCGCTGTCGCCGCGGTTCTTTCCCTATGTGCTGGTGGGGATGGTGTTCGTATTTGCCGCCGCCATCGCGGTGATGAGCGTGATCGGACCGCCCCCCCTGCCGCCCGACGCCGAGGCCGCCGCGCTGCGCCCGCGCTGGCCGCTGCGGCTTGCGGCGCTGCTGGCGGTGCTGGCGGGCTGGGTTGTGCTGCCCGAGCGGGTGGGGATGGCGCCGCTGGCCGTCGTGGCCACCATCGCGCTGCTGCTGGTGGGCGGCGAGCGCCGGATCTGGATGCTGGGCGCCGTCGGCGTGGTGGTGCCGGTGCTGGTCTATCTGCTGTTCACCGAGGTGTTCCATGTGCCGATGCCCGCCGGGCCCCTGCTGGAGAGGAGGTAGCCGATGTGGAGCGATATCGCGGCCGGGCTGACGCTGTTCTGGGGGCTGGACAATGTGCTGGCGATCTCGGGCGGGGTGCTGCTGGGGGTGGTGGTCGGCGCCATTCCGGGGCTGACGGCGACGATGGCGGTGGCGCTGGCGCTGCCGCTGACGTTCGCGATGGCGCCGGTGACGGCGATCCTTTTGCTGGTGGGGGTCTACAAGGGTGGCGTCTTCGGCGGCTCCATCACGGCGATCCTTCTGCGCGCTCCGGGCACGCCGGCGGCGGCGGCGACGCTTCTGGACGGCTATCCGCTGGCCCAGCAGGGCAAGGCCGGCAAGGCGATGAAGATGGCGCTTTACGCCTCGTGCATCGCGGATTTCCTGTCCAACATCGCGCTGATCTTCTTTGCCGGGATGATCGCGGGGCTGGCGCTGGCGTTCGGCCCGCCGGAGTTCTTCTGGCTGATCTGTTTCTCGCTGACGGTGGTGATCGCGATCGCGGGGTCCTCGCTGGCCAAGGGGCTGATTTCCGGGGCGCTGGGGCTGCTGGTGTCCACCGTGGGGCTGGATCTGGTGCAGGGCTCGCAGCGGTTCACCTTCGACAACTTCAACCTGATGGGGGGGGTGGGGTATATCCCGCTGCTGATCGGGCTGTTCGCCCTGCCGGAGGTGATTGATTTCTACGTCCGCCGGGGCGCGCCGTTTGCCGTGCGCGCCGCCGATGCCAGCCGCGTGACGATGGCGGAGTTCAAGCGCTCCCTCGTCTCCATCGTGCGCGGCAGCTTCATCGGGGTGATCATCGGCACCATCCCCGGCGCGGGCGCCACGGCGGCGGCCTTCCTGTCCTATGGCGAGGCGAAGCGGTCCTCGCGCCACCCGGAAACCTTTGGCAAGGGCGAGATCGAGGGCGTCGCGGCCGCGGAATCGGGCAACAACGGCGTCGCGGGCGCCACCATGATCCCGCTGCTGTCGCTGGGCATTCCGGGCGATGTGGTGACGGCGGTGATCCTGGGGGCGTTCATGCTGCACGGGCTGGCGCCGGGGCCGATGATGTTCCAGCAGAACCTCGACATCATCTATGCTCTTTTTGCGGGCATAATGCTCAGCTCGGTGGTCCTTTTTGTGGCGGGGAGCCTCGCGATACGTTACGTTATACGAATTGTGGACATTCCGCGCCACATCCTGATGCCGCTGGTGCTGCTGTTTTGCGTCTTTGGCACATTCGCGGTGCAGGCACAGATGTTTGATGTACTGGTGATGGTGGTGTTCGGGGCGCTTGGATACCTGATGCTGCGCATCAACATGTCCGCCGCGCCGTTCCTGATGGGGTTCATCCTGGGCCCGCTGTTCGAGGACAACCTGCGCCGGACGTTCCTGATCGCGCAGGACATGAGTGTGTTCTTCCGCAGCCCGATCTGCTGGATCTTCATCGTGCTGACGGGGGTGTCGCTGTTCATCGGGATCCGGCGCGAGATGCGCACCCTGCGCGCGCGCCGCACCCTGGCAAGGCTGGAAGGGTCGTGATCGACATGGAACTGAGGGACCGCGTGGCCGTGGTGCTGGGTGCGGGCTCCATCGCCGAGGGGATCGGCATCGGCCGCGCCATCGCGATGGATTTCGCCCGCCACGGCGCCCGCGTCGTCGCCGCCGACCGTGACGCCGATGCCGCCACCGAGACCGTCGCCGCCATCGCCCTGGAGGGGGGCTTTGCCACCCCCGCCGTCGTCGATGTGTGCGACGACGCCGCCCTGACCGAGATGCTGGGCCAGGTGGAGGCCGCCGAGGACCGCATCGACATCCTGCACTGCAACGTCGGGCTGGGCCGCTCGGGGCCGTCGGCCGACACCACCCCGGCGGAGTGGCGCCGCATCGCCGATGCCAACCTGACCGCGCTGCATGTGGCCGCACAGGCGGTGCTGCCGGGGATGCGGGCGCGCGGGCGGGGGGTGATCCTTGTCACCTCCTCGATCGCGGGGGTGCGGGATGTGGGGTATCCGCACCTCGCCTATGGCACCACCAAGGCCGCCGCGATCCAGTTCGCCCGCCTGCTGGCCTCCGAGGTCGCGCCCGACGGCATCCGCGTCAACGCCATCGTCGCAGGCCTGATCGACACGCCGCGCATCGGCGTCACGCTCGCCAACGCCTATGGCGGGCTGTCCGAGGCCGAGATGCGCGCGCGCCGCCACGCGCAATGCCCGCTGGGCCGGATGGGCAGTGCGTGGGACGTGGCCCATGCCGCGACGTTCCTCGCCTCCGACCGGGCGGGCTACATCACCGGTGCTGCGCTGGTGGTCGACGGCGGGCTGTCCAACGCCATCCGCCAACCCGCCGGGTGAGGGGGCAGACCTCGCCCGTCGCCGCGCTTGCCTTTGCCGCGTTGCCGCTGGTGGGGCTGTGGGATGCGGTCCCCGGCGCCAGCGTGCCGGGGTGGCTGTGGGGGCTGGCGGCGGGCGGCTGCCTGCTGGGCCAGCGCGCGGCGCTGGG
>NZ_NHSD01000159.1 GCF_016653255.1 Rhodobaculum claviforme | reverse complement strand
TCGGGGTCGATGTTGTCGATCGCGGGCAGCCGGTCGCGGCCGGGCCGGCGGCGCGGTTCGGCCGGCGGGGGGGGATCGTTGGCGGAAACGGGCGCGGGCGGCAGGCGGCGGCGCCGGGTGTCCTGATCGGAGGTGGTGTCGATCAGCCCGGCGTCGGCGCGGCGCGCGCGCGACTCGCGCTCGGCCTCGGCGCGCAGGACGGCGAGGACGGACGGGTCCACCGGCGGGGGGCGGCGCACCGGTTCGGGCGCCTGTGTCCCGTGGGGGACATCGTGGGGAGTGTCGTGGGAGGTGTCATGGGGCGTTGTGCCGGGATCGTCGGCACGGGGTGCGGGCGGCGTGAAGAACCACACCGTCCCGCAGGCCGAACACTCCAGGTCCCGGCCCGTGGCGGGGATGGCCGCCGCGTCGACCTCGTACTGGGCCGCACAGTTGGTGCACACGATCCGCATGGGGGTTCCCGTCCTTGCCGGACCTCGCAGCGCACCGCCAGTGCGGGCGACGGCTGCGGTGCCGGGTTCAGATCCACTTGGCCAGGGGTGGCAGGCTCATCAGCACGGCGTCGGGGTCGTGGCCGGTCTCCAGGCCGAATTTGGTGCCCCGGTCATAGACGAGGTTGTATTCGGCATAAAGACCGCGATGCACCAGCTGCGCGTCGCGGTCGGCGTCGGTCCAGGGGGTCTGGCGGCGGCGCTCCACCAGCGGCAGGAAGGCCGGCAGGAAGGCGCGCCCCACGGCCTGGGTGAAGGCGAAATCGGCCTCCCAGTCGCCGGTGTTGTGGTCGTCATAGAAGATGCCGCCGACGCCGCGCGCCCGCTTGCGGTGGGGCACGAAGAAATACTCGTCCGCCCACGCCTTGTAGCGGGGATACAGATCCGCCCCGTGCGCGGCACAGGCATCGCGCAGCACGGCGTGGAAATCGGCGGTGTCCTCGTCGCGTTCCAGCGCGGGGTTGAGGTCGGTACCGCCCCCGAACCACCACGCGCCCGGGGTCCAGAACATCCGGGTGTTCAGGTGCACCGCCGGTACATGGGGGTTGCGCATGTGCGCCACCAGGCTGACGCCGGAGGCCCAGAAGCGCGGGTCCTCCTCCAGGCCCGGGATTTCCTTGCGCGCCGTCAGCGAGCGGCGCGCGCGCGGCTCCAGCGTGCCGAATACCGCCGAGACATTGACGCCCACCTTCTCGAACACCCGGCCGCCGCGCATCACGCTCATCAGCCCGCCGCCCGCGTCGCCGCCGTCCGAGGCGGTGCGCTGCGTCTCGCGCAGCGCGAACCGGCCGGCGGGCAACTCGGCGCCGGGGCCGTCGGTGTGGGCGTCCTCCATCGCCTCGAAGGCGGTGCAGATGCTGTCGCGCAGCTCGCGGAACCAGTCGGCGGCGCGCGCCTTGCGCTGTTCGAACATCTCGGTCATCGACGGTTCCCCCCCTGTGTCTTGCCTTGGCCTAGCAAACCCGCCGGGGCTGCGCCAGACGCCGATCGCGGCGCGGGGTTGGCCGCCGGTCGCGGTCGGTCTATCGTATCGGCGATCACCGGGGGGACGTGCGATGCGCCGTGTCATTGTTGCGCTGGGGCTTGTGGCGCTGGCGGGGTGCGCCACGCCCTATGAGCGGTGCCTGTCGCCCGCCACAGGGCAGCTGCGCACCATCGATGCGCTGATCGCCGAGACCGAAGCCAACATCGCGCGCGGATTTGCGCTGGAACAGGTGCGCGACGTGCGCTTTGACCTTGTGCCCTGCTACGACATCGACGGGATGGTGCGCTTCTGCCGCGAGCCGGTGGCGATCGAGCGCAGCCGCCCCGTGGCGATCGACCGCACGGTGGAGGCCGGCAAGCTCCAGTCCCTGCGCGCACGCCGTGCCGAGCTGACGATGGAGCTGTCGGTGCTGCGCGCGGACTGCCGCGCGCGCCACCCCGAGGGCTGAGGCGCGCCGCGCACCCTTGCCCGGAAGGGCTGTCGCGGCTATCTGCGCGACAGGGAACAAGGGGGCCCGGGCATGTCCAAGCTAGTCACCATCTATGGCGGATCGGGGTTCGTCGGCCGTTATGTCACGCAGCGCATGGCGCGGCAGGGCTGGCGCGTGCGCGTGGCCGTGCGGCGCCCCAACGAGGCGCTGTTCGTCAAGCCCTATGGCGTCGTCGGTCAGGTGGAGCCGGTGTTCTGCAACATCCGCGACGATGACAGCGTGCGCGCGGCGATGAAAAGCGCCGATGCGGTGATCAACTGCGTCGGCATCCTGGTGGAGGAAGGCCCCAACCGATTTGCCGATGTCCAGTCCGAGGGCGCCGCCCGCGTGGCCCGCATCGCCGCCGAGGAGGGGGTGGGCCAGCTGGTGCAGCTGTCGGCCATCGGCGCCGACAGCGCCAGCGCCAGCGTGTATTCCCGCACCAAGGCCGAGGGCGAGGGCGCCGTGCTGGAGCATTTCCCGCGCGCCGTGATCCTGCGCCCGTCGCTGATCTTCGGGCCGGAGGATGCGTTCTTCAACCGCTTCGCGGGCATCGCCCAGATCAGCCCGGTGCTGCCGGTCGTTGGTGGCGATACACGGTTCCAGCCCGTCTGGGTCGAGGACGTGGCCGAGGCCGCCATGCGCGCCGCACTGGGCGATGCCAAGCCCGGGGTCTATGAGCTGGGCGGCCCGGAGGTGAAGACCTTCCGCGAGCTGATGACCATGATGCTCGAGATGATCCGGCGGCGGCGGCTGACGTTCAACATGCCGTTCTGGATGGCGCGGATGCAGGGCAGTGCGCTCGATCTCGGCAGCCGGCTGACGCGGGGGTTGCTGACGAACCGGCTGCTGACCCGCGATCAGGTGGAAAACCTCGCGCGCGACAACGTCGTCAGCCCGCATGTGCGCGGCTTTGCCGATCTGGGAATCGAGCCGACGCCGATGGCGACGGTGTTGCCGGAGTACCTGTGGCGGTTCCGCCCGTCGGGGCAGTATTCCGCGATCACGGATTCGGCGCGCAACCTGCGCTGAGGGGGCCACGCGCCACCGCATCGGCCAGCCGATCGGCGAGGTCCTCCAGCCCCGGAGGGTCCAGCCGGTCGGTGGCCAGAACCCCGCCCGGCGTGCCCCCCTCCGGCGCACGCTGGCGGGCGCGCGCCCGGGCATAGAGCGGGTCGTAGTGTTCCGCCATCAGCGCTGCCGCCAGCGCGACGTCCTGCCCTGCGGCCGCGAGGTCGTGCCAGTGGGCGATCCGTTCGGCGGGCTGGAACGGGCGGAGCCGGTCCAGCGTCTCGGACAGCGCCGCGCGGTCGGCCGTCACTTCGGCATAGGCGCGCGCCAGATAGTGCGCGCGGGCGGGCAGGGGGGCGGTGATCTCGATCCGGGGTGCGGTGCGCATCGCGGCCCACAGCGCAGGCGGCAGCGTCAGCGCGCCCAGCCGGGGGGACTCGGCCTCCACCAGCACGGGCCGCGCGGGATCGAGGCGGGACAGCGCGGCCATCAGGGCCGATTCGAAGCCCTTTTGCGCGGGTTGGCCCGCGGGGTCGGCGCCAAAGACCGACCCCCGATGGCGCGCCAGCCCCTCCAGATCCAGCACCTGCGTGCCGCGCGCGGCGGCCAGATGCAGAAGTTCGGTCTTGGCGGTGCCGGTGTTGCCGTCCACCAGCACCAGCCGCCAGCGCAGCGGCCCGTCATAGAGGTCGCGCACCACCAGCCGCCGCCAGCTGCGATACCCGCCCTCCAGCACGCCGACGCGCCAGCCCACCTGTGCGAGGATGGTGGCGAAGCTGCCCGAGCGTTGCCCGCCGCGCCAGCAATAGACCAGCGGATGCCAGCCTTGCGGGCGGTCCGCCAGGGCCCCTTCGAGGTGCCCGGCCACGTTGCGGGCCACCAGCGCCCCGCCGATGCGACGCGCCAGAAACCGGCATTGCTGGACATAGATGGTGCCGACGCGGGCGCGCTCTGCATCATCGAGGACGGGAAGGTTGATCGCGCCCGGCAGGTGATCCTCGGCGTATTCCGCCGGCGATCGGACGTCGATCACATCGTCCACGCCCAAGCTGCCCAGCGCGGCGGGATCGGTCAGTCGGAGGGGGCGCAGCAACGATGACATGACCGGGCCATAGCGCGCCGAGGCCCTGGCCGGAAGGGGCCGCGGCGCGGCTGTCAGCCGCTGGCGAGCGCGGCGCGGGGCGGGATGCGGACCTCGGCCTCCACCCGGGCGCCCATGCTGCCTGCGGTGATCTGGACCATGGTGGGGGTCACGCGCATGTCCACCGCGCAGGCCCGCCCGCATCCGGTGAAACGTGTGCGCGATACAAGCTCGAAATCGGCGGGCAGCAGGGCCGCGCGGTCGGCGATGCTGGCGGCCAGCCGACGGGCCATCCACAACCCTTCCATGCAGACGCCGCCGGTGGTGCCACAGGCGCCGCAGTCATAGTCGTGTGTCGCGTCGCTCAGTTGCATGCAAGCCCCCCACGCGCTCCGCTGCACCGCCAATGGGTGCCTTCGGATCACGCTTTTGTCAAGGTGGCGCGGGTCCGGCCCTCAGTCCTGATCGCGTAGAACGCGCGCGGGACGGGCCGACAGCGGGCGCAGCGCGAACGCCAGGCCCGCGAGCAGCGTGGCCAGCACGCCCCCCACCACGATGGCGATGGCCGACACCGGTTCGAACCGGAAGCTTGCGTCCATCACGAAGGTCATCACCCCCCAGCCCGCCAGGCCGCCACCGACGATCGCCACCGATCCCGCCGCCGCCCCCAGCAGCACCGAGCGCAGCGCGAAGCTGGCGAGGATGCGGCCGCGTGTGGCGCCGAGGGTCTTGAGCACCGCTGCCTCGAACACCCGCGCACGCTCGCCCGCCGCGGCCGCGCCGATCAGCACGATGAAGCCCGTCAGCAGCGTGGCGCCCGCAGCCCAGGCGGTGGCCGCGGCGACGCCCGACAGCGCCTGGGCGGCGCGGTCGATGGCCTCGCGCACCGGGACGGCGGTGATGTTGGGGAACTGCCCCGCAAGGTCGCGCAGGATCGCGGCCTCGGCGTCGGGGGTGGCATAGACGGTGGCGATGTGGGTGTGGGGCGCGGCTTGCAACGCGCCGGGGTTCATCGCCATGATGAAGCCGATGCCGGCGGTGGTGAAGTCCACGACCCGCAGGTTGGCGATCTCGGCGGTGATCTCGCGGCCCAGGATGTTGACCGTCAGCGTGTCGCCCACGCCAAGGCCGAGGTCGCGGGCGATCTCGTCCGAGAAGCTGACGAGCGGCGGGCCGTTGTAGTCTTCGGGCCACCATGCACCGGCGGTCAGCACCGTGCCGTCGGGGGGGGCCGCGGCATAGGTCACGCCCCGGTCGCCGCGCAGGATCCAGTGGCCCGCCGCGACCTCGGCTGCGGGGCGGTCGTTGATGCGGGTGACGATGCCGCGCAGCATCGGGGCGGTGTCCACGTTCGACACCCCAGAATCCCCCCCGAGGCGGTCGAGAAAGCCCGGCAGCTGGTCGGTCTGGATGTCGACGAAGAAATAGGCCGGGGCGCGGTCGGGCAGGTCGCGTTCGATCGCGGCGCGCAGGTTCGATTCGACCTGTCCCACGGCGGCCAGCACCGTCAGCCCCAGGCCGAGCGAGAGGATGACCGAGGTCGCCTCCTCCCTCGGGCCGCCGATGGCGCCCAGCGCGAGGCGCAGCGCGGTGCGCCCGCGCACGGCGCGCAGCCGCGACGCGCCGCGTGCCGCGCGCCGCACCGCCCAGGCCGCAGCCACCAGGACCGCCAGCGCCACGACGATCGCCGCCGCGCTGGCCAGCGCCAGCAGTGCCACCCCCGACAGCCACGCAGCCGCCCCCACCAGCGCCCCCAGCAGCGCCGCCGTGGCCGCCAGGTACACCGGGCGGGGCAGGGCACGGCTGGACCCGTCGATGCCCCGGAACAGGGCGGCCGCGCGCACCTCCTCGGTGCGGGCCAGCGGCCACAGGGTAAAGAGGAGCGCGGTCAGCACGCCGTAGAGCGCGGCCTCGGCCAGGGGGGCGGGGTGCAGCGTGAACACCGCCGGGACCGGCAGGCGCGCCTCCAGCACCGGTGCCAGCAGCACCGGCGCCAGGCCCCCCAGCACGAGCCCCGCCGCCACCCCCACCGCCGTCAGCGCGCCGATCTGCATCAGGTACACCAGAAAGATCGTGCCGCCCGACGCGCCCAGCGTCTTGAGGATCGCGATCGTTTCGGTCTTGCGCTCCAGATAGGCGCGCACGGCCGCCGAGACGCCAACGCCCCCCACCGCCAGCCCCGCCAGCCCCACCAGCACCAGAAACGCGCCGATGCGGTCCACGAAGAACTCGATCCCCGGGGCGCCGCGGCGGCTGTCGCGCACCCGCGCGCCGCTGTCGGGAAACGCCGCGCGCAGATCCGCGCCCAGCGCGTCGGGGTCCGCGCCCGGCGGCAGCAACAGCCGGTAGCGGCTGTCGAACAGCGTGCCCGCGCCCAGCAGCGCGCTGCCCTCCAGCGCCTCGGTGCGCACCAGCGTGCGCGGGCCGAAGCCGAACCCCGCCGCGCCCGCGTCGGGTTCGGACACGATGGCGGCGGTCAGCTCGAAGTCCTGCACGCCCAGCCGGAAGGTGTCGCCGGGCGCAAGGCCCAGCCGGTCCATCAGCACCCGATCCATCGCCGCACCCGGCAGCCCGGAGGGGGCGTCGAACACCGCGTCCACCGGCATATCGGGATCAAAGCGCGGTGTGCCCACCAGCGGCCAGTTGCCGTCCACGCCCTTGACCTGGGTCAGCGCGCGTTCGGCGTCCGCCCCGGCGCCGACCACCGCCATGGAGCGGAAATCCACGATCTCGGACAGCCGAGCGGCGCGCGCCTCCAGCCAGGCGCGCTCGGCGGTGTCGGCGAAGCGATAGGTGAAGCTGACCTGTGCGTCCCCGCCGAGGATCACCGCCCCCTCACGCGCGAGGCCCGCCTCGATCGAGGCGCGCACGGAGCCCACGGCGGCGATGGCGCCCACCCCAAGCGCGAGGCAGGCGAGGAAGACCCAGAACCCGCGAAGTCCCCCGCGCAATTCGCGGCGGGCGATGCGGGCGGCGATGGCAAGCTGCATGACGGGCTCCGGTGCGGGCATGGGGCGGTTCTGGCGGCAGGGGGGGCGGGCGCGGTTATTCGGCGGCGCGGCGCAGCTCCTCCCCCTCCACCCGGCCATCGGCGAGGCGGATCACGCGGTCGCAGCGGGCCGCCAGCTCCGGGGCGTGGGTGACGAGGATCAGGGTGGCGCCGTGGCGGTCGCGCAGGCCGAACAGCAGGTCCATGATCGCCTGTCCGTTGGCGCCGTCGAGGTTGCCGGTCGGTTCATCCGCCAGAAGGATCGCGGGTCGGGGGGCGGCGGCGCGCGCCAATGCCACGCGCTGCTGTTCGCCGCCCGACATCTGGGTGGGGTAGTGATCCACCCGATGTGCGAGGCCGACGCGGCGCAATTCGTCGGCGGCGCGGTCGAAGGCGTCGGCGTGGCCCGCAAGTTCCAGCGGGGTCGCGACATTTTCAAGCGCCGTCATCGTGGGGATGAGGTGGAAGGACTGGAACACGACCCCCATATTGCCCAGGCGGAACCGCGCCAGCGCATCCTCGCCCAGCCGGGTGAGGTCCTGGCCCAGCGCGGTGACAGACCCACCCGTGGCGCGCTCGAGCCCGCCCATCAGCATCAGGAGCGACGACTTGCCCGACCCCGAAGGCCCCACCAGACCCAACGTCTCGCCGCGCGTCACGTCCAGCGAGATGCCGCGCAGGATCTCCACCGGGCCTGCGTTGCCCATCAGCGTCAGGCACGCATCGCGCAGCGACAGGATCGGATCGGCCATGGCTCGGGTCTCCGCTTGGGTGGGGCAGGGG
>NZ_NHSD01000158.1 GCF_016653255.1 Rhodobaculum claviforme | reverse complement strand
CATCAGGCCTCCCGCTCGGCGGCGTCTGGGGGGCGGATGTTCCAACCACCCCCGCCCGCCCTCCGGGCCTCACGGCCCCCCGATGTGTATGGAGACACTCGACGGCCGTGGGAACAGGTCGTCTGCGGCACAGCTTGGGACAGGTGAGAATTTGCCGGAGCGCGTGGGGACTGATCGTCAGGGACGATGACGGCTGGCCTTCGTCCACCTGCGGACGCTCGCGTCCAAGGCGCGGACGCCGCGCATCTTGGCCATGAACGACGGGGCGAGGGGCACGCGACGGGGCAGCCGGTGGGCGCGGTCAGTGACCCGCCTGGTGGCCTCGGGGCCGATGAGGGCAGAACTGACGCGGTGGATCCCCCCACCCAGCGGCATCGCGTATGCCATGACGGTTCCGCAGGAACCGAACGGAGGGCACATCGGTGACGACGACCATCGGCATGCCGACGGTCGACCAGGCGAAGGGCTGCTTCCACGTCTGCGCACTGGGACCCGATGGGGCGGGTCACCGACACACGGATCCAGAGGCTTCAAGAAGACCAACGGGTCCTGATCCTAGAACGTCCGGCTGAGGCCCAGCGAGACTGAGCGGTTAGTATAATTGAAAAGCGCGATATCGGAGCGACGCTGTTCCACTTCGAGGGCGATCTGTGGTGCAAAGCCGCGCCAGGACAGGTTTCGGTTGAGCAGATGGACCCGCACAGCCCCCTCGGTTTCGGCCCGTCGCTGACCGAAGACCGGTGCCGCGCCGTCGCGGACCTCGCGCAGGAGGCGCAGGTCGATGCCGGCGCGCCAGCCGCCGTCGAACAGCCGTATCGCTCCGACCCCGCCACCAACGATCCATCCGCTTTCGGACGCGCGGCGCGCCTCGGTCCGGCTGACATGGGCGCGCCCGATCAGGACCGTCCGTGGCGAGATCGCACGCAATGTCACCGCCGAGACCCGTCCCACCCAGGCATCGCGCGATGGCAGCTGCGGCACCGTGCGGTGCAGGAGGTCGGCCCTGACCTCGTGCCGGCGGCCGTCTTCGGGTTGCAGCATGAGCGTCGCATAGACGCCCGCCTCGCGGGAATAGCCGCGATTGCCCAGCCAGCGGTGCGCCGCCTGGACGCCGCCGCCCCAACGCCGGGCGGCCTCGATGCGCAGCACGCCCGCCTCGGCGCGCAGGGTGTAGTCGTTCAGCACGCTTTCTTCATACAGCGCGCCATCCAGCGCCAGCATCATGTGAAGCTTCAGCCCGGGGCGCAGCATCGGTCCGCCGGACACCGCCAGACCGAACGCCGCGCCGGTGGACGGTTCCGCCGCTTGGTCGAGAAGGAAGGGGAGGCCCGCGATCGTCACCTCGCGGTCGGCCGGACGCCGGGCGGCGTTGGACTGCGGGATGAGGGCGAATCGGACCGATGTCTGCCAGACGCGCCGCGCCTCGATCCGGCGCAACGCGGCTTGTGCCACGGCCCGGTCGCGCGGTTGCAGCGCCCCGGCCAGGGCCGCCTCCAGGTGATGCCGTGCGGCGGCGTCGTTGCCGTCGAGGTAATGCGCAAGCCCCAGGTCGAGCCGCGGACCGGTCGCCGCCGGTGTCAGTGTGACCGCGCGTTCCAGCGCGGCGATGCCGGCGCGCAGCTCGCCCGCGCGCACAAGTTCGGCGCCCTCGCGCCAGATGCTGCCATCGGCCGCCGCAGGCGCGACGGATACCAGGGCCGCCCACAGCGCAACCGCCATGGACGACCCCAGTCGGATCATGAGTGATGCCACTGCAGGATGCCCGAGCGTCTTGCGATCAGGGTGCGCTGCGCTCGCCAGCAAAGATCCCCTCAAAGACAGCGGTCTCGTTCCCGACGGCCACCGCGGCGTTCATGCCGCCCGCCACCGTTTCCCCACCGGCCCCGACGAACTGTCCGTTCATCCGGCCGTCGATCTGCGCGGCCTCGCCGTCGGCGGTGTAAGCCCCGGTCAGGGCCGCCGCCATGGTATTGTTCGTGACGGTCCCGTTGATGGTGCCCGAGCCGATGGCCACCGTGCGGCGGTCGCCGTCGTCCACGATGATTTCCCGACCGAGGGTGCCCGACAGACTGCCGCTGTCGAAGTTCACCGACATCGCGAAATCTCCGAGGAGGCTGGCATCATCATCGAAGTCATCGACGATGACGAGGGCGAAGTCGCCTGCGTAGCTGGCTGTGCCCGCGAGCAACGCCGGGTCGGTGGGCTTGGTGCCGCCGGCCTCCGCGACCGCCGTGAGCAGGCTTCTGATGCGCTCACCGTCCGTACCGTCAAACTCCCCCTCGCTCAGGTATTCGTTCGCGAGCTCCGATGCGGTCTGCAGGTTCGGTGCCTCACGATCACCGATCAGGCTTCCGGGGGCCGGAGCGGACACGCCGCCACCGCCACCAGACCCCGAGCTGCCGAGGCAGCCCGACAGCGCAAAGGCGGCCGCGCCCAACAGTACCACGGATCTTGCGGTGGCAGTCGTCTTCTGGACCTCAAAATATCCCACGAGCCTCGTCTCCCGTTCTGACAAGCGTTGAAACAACGCTTTTTACATGCCTATTTAAGTTGCCATCCGGCAGGTTCTTCATTCAGCCAAAACGTAAACAAGCGGTAAATGCGGGCGGGAGGCATGGCGCGGGGCGGGTGTTTCGCGGTCATCATCTGCCGGGTGGGGCGTGATGCGGTGGTCCGCCGCGGGACCCCGTGGACGGGACGCGCGGGGGACGCTCACGCCAGCGCGGCGATCTCGGCGCGGAGTGTTGCCAGGCCCTCTCCAGTCTCGGAGGAGGTCACGATCAGCTCCGGATAGGCCGCGGGATGGCGCGCCAGGGCCGTGCGCACCCCGTCGAGGATGCGGGCGCGGTCGGCGGCCTTGACCTTGTCCGCCTTGGTCAGCACCGTATGAAAGGTCACGGCGGCGCGGTCCAGCAGGGCCATGATCTCGGCGTCCGGGGCCTTGATCCCGTGCCGGTGGTCGATCAGCACAAAGGCCCGCCGCAGCGTGGCCCGCCCCGCAAGGTAGTCGCGCAGCAGCGCCTGCCACCGCGCCACGACCGCGCGGGGGGCCTCGGCAAAGCCATAGCCCGGAAGGTCCACCAGGTAATGCGCGGCGCCCAGCGCGAAATAGTTGATCTCCTGCGTGCGGCCGGGGGTGTTGGAGGTGCGCGCCAGCGTCTTGCGCCCCGTCAGCGCGTTGATCAGGCTCGACTTGCCCACGTTGGACCGGCCGGCGAAGCACACCTCGGCCCGGTCGGCCGGTGGCAGGCCATCGAGCGCGACCACGCCCTTGACGAAATCCACAGGCCCCGCGAACAGCTTGCGGCCGGTCTCGGACGCGCCGATGTCGGGCTCGGGCGTCAGGGGGAAGGGCAGGCTCATGCCAGGACCTCCACGGTGTCGCCGGTGCGGACCTCGCCGCCGGCCAGCACCTCGGCGTAGATCCCGAAATCGGTGTGGCCCCACCCCTCGGACAGCGCGCCGATGGTGTCGGCGTCGAACCGGCCGGTTTCGGGATTGGCGGTGGTGGCCTTGCAGCGGGTGATGCGGTCGCGCACCTCCAGCAGGGCGGTGCCGATCCGCAGGCGGCGCCCGACCAGATCGAACTCCTCCCACGGGGCCAGACCGTCCAGCCACAGGTTGCCGCGAAAGCGATGAATCGACAGCGCCTGGCCCATCCGCTGTCCCAGCGCGCGCAGCGACACCAGCGACAGCACCGACACCCACGGGTCGGGTACATCGCCCATGCCGGTTGCGGGTGCACGCACCAGCCGATCCGGGGCAGGGCGCCCCTCGGGCCAGAGCGGCGCGAGCCAGGCCAGCAGCGCGTCACCGCCTGTCCCGGGGTCGATCTCCAGCGTACCGGCGCGGGGGTGATGCAGGCGCAGGCCCCATGGCCCGCTCTCGGCGCGCACGGCCATCAACTCGGCACTGGCCACGCCGCGCAGAAAGTTGCCCTTGGGCGCCCAACCCTCCCCCTCCAGCCGGGCCGCAGCGTGCGCGACGGCCCAGGCCCGGTCCCCGGGCAGCATGTGCCCGGGGGTGAGCGCGGCCGCGGCCAGCTCCTCGTGGCCCACCGACTTGATCGGGTGGCGCACGATGTGTGCAAGTCGGGCGCCGGGGGCGATCATTTCGCCGCGTTCCCCTTCTTGCGGCGCATGCCACCCAGGATGTTGCCGAACAGGTCCGGCCGATGCCCGGTGCGCCACATGATGAAGTACTGTTGGGCAAAGGTGATCACGTTGTTCGCGATCCAGTACAGCACCAGCCCCGAGGCGAACACGCCCAGCACGAACATGAACACCCACGGCATCCAGGCAAAGATCGTGGCCTGCATCTTGTCGGTGGGGGCCGGGTTCAGCTTCATCTGGAAGAACATGGACACCCCCAGCAGGATCGGCAGGATCCCGATGAAGACATAGGCGAGGATGCTTCCCGGCGGCGGCGCCCCCCACGGCAGCAGGCCGAACAGGTTCATCAGCGACGTCGGATCGGGCGCCGACAGGTCCTTGAACGGCCCGAACCACGGCGCGTGGCGCAGGTCGATGGTGACGAAGATCACCTTGTAGAGCGAGAAGAAGATCGGGATCTGCAGCAGGATCGGAAGGCAGCCCGCCGCCGGGTTCACCTTCTTGGTCTTGTAGAGCTCGATCATCTCCTTCTGGAGCTTCTGCTTGTCGTCTCCGGCCCGCTCCTTGATGGCCATCATCTCGGGCTGGAGTTCCTTCATCTTGGCCATGGAGACGTAGGACTTCCACGCCAGCGGCAGCAGCACCGCCTTGATCATCAGCGTGAGGACGATGATCGACCAGCCCATGTTGTCGATGAAGCCGTTGACCCAGTACAGCACGGCAAAGATCGGCTTGGTCAGGAAGAAGAACCAGCCCCAGTCGATGGCGTCGATGAAACGGTCGATGCCCAGATCCGCCTCGTAGGCGCGGATGACCGACCACTCCTTGGCACCGGCGAACAGCATGGTGGTGACCTGCGCGCTCTCGCCCGGGCCCACGACCTCGGTGGGCAGGTCGGCGCGGGTCTGGAACACGTCGCGCGCCGGGACATAGCGCGCCACGGCGGTGAAGGGCTGGCCCGACTGCGGGATCAGCGTGGTCATCCAGTACTTGTCGGTAAATCCGAGCCAGCCGTTCTCGCGCACCTCGGTCACGAGGGCCGGGGTGCCTTCGCGTTCGGAGAACCGGTAGCTGTCCATGTCCCCGTAGCCGTCCTCGGTCAGGGTGCCGTCGGCGGCCTTGATCATGCCCTCGTGGAGGATGAAGAAGTTCTCCAGGTTCGACGGTACGCCATGGCGCGACACCAGGCCATAGGGCGCCAGCCGGACGGTTGCGCCGCCGGAGTTCTGTACCCCCTGGCTGATCGAGAACATGAAGTTCTCGTCCACCTCGAAGCGACGGCTGAAGGTCAGCCCGGCGCCGTTGTCCCACTCCAGCACGACCGGCCGGCCGGGCGCGAGGCGGTCGCCCTCGGCCAGCTCCCATGCGGTGTTCGGGCCGGGGACGGCGTCCCAGTCCAGCCCGGAGCCGGGGCGCCAGCCCCACATGGCATAGAACGCCTCGGCCGTTCCTTCGGGGCGCAGCAGCTGCACGATGTCCGAATCGGCGTCGATGGTCTCGCGGTAGTCACGCAGCGACAGCTCGTCGATGCGGCCGCCCTGGAGGTTGATCGTGCCCACCAGGCGCGGCGTGTCGATGTCGACGCGCGGCAGGGCCATCGCCGCGGCGGGCTCGTCCCCCGGGGCGCCCACATCGGCGGCGGGCGCGCCGGGGATGTCCGCCGGCTGCACGGCCTCGCTGACCTCGCGCGGGGCGGGCTCGGGGGGCGGGAATGCTACGAACCAGACCAGGATCACAAGGAAGCTGAGCGCGGTTGCGAGGATGAGATTTCGGTTTTGATCGTCCATTACGGGCCGCCGGATCTCTCGCTTGGGGAAGGGTCGGCCGCAGCTTCAACCGTCTGGGGCCCGTAAGGTCAAGCGCTTTCGGCCCGCAGCGCTCCGACGTCGCGCCGCGCGCCGTGGTTTTGGGGGGGCAAAACGCGTACGGCGCCACCCGTCGGGGCGGCGCCGTGATCGCTGTGTCGCGGGGGTGTTCGGGTCCGCGCGCCTCAGGCGGCGCGGGTCAGCAGCACTTCGCCCACGCGTTTCTGCGCGCCGGCCTCGTCGGTGCCGGAGACGGCGGCGACTTCCCGCGTCAGCCGGTCCAGGGCTGCTTCGTAAAGCTGGCGCTCGGAGTAGGACTGCTCGCGCTGGTCGTCGGCGCGGTGCAGGTCGCGCACGACCTCGGCGATGGACAGAAGGTCGCCGGAGTTGATCTTCTGCTCGTATTCCTGCGCGCGGCGCGACCACATCGCGCGCTTGACCCGGGCCTTGCCCTTGAGCGTCTCCAGCGCCTGGGTCACGATGTCGGGAGTGGACAGTGACCGCATGCCGATCTCGCTGGCGCGGGCGGTGGGTACCCGCAGCGTCATCTTGTCCTTTTCGAAGTTGATCACGAACAGTTCGAGCCGCATGCCCGCGATTTCCTGCTCCTCGATGGACATGATGCGCCCCACCCCGTGCGCGGGATAGACGACAAAATCGTCAGGGCGGAATTCGGCTTTCTTGGTCTTGGTCATCCGGCGATTTCCTTGCAAGGCTCCCACATGCCCACTCCGTCCTGATCCGTGGCTGCCTCCAAAACCACACCGCGGACCACGGGTGTGATCCGGCGCGGCAGGTCTTCGGGTGACAGAGGACCGCTGCACAGGGGGCTGTGCGACGGATTCGAGTCAGGGTTGAGCGTCATCAAACCGATGAATACCACATCGGGGCCTCGAATCCAAGCATCGAAGCCGCGGGGGTGCCGCGCAAACGGGCATCGTCAGACGGTCAGGGCCTCAGCCACCCTCGCCGGGCGCCTCGGAAAAGTATTTCTCAAGCTTTCCGGTTTCGCCGTCGCGCGCCTCCGCCTCGGGCATCGGGTCCTTGCGGGTGATGATCACCGGCCAGGCGAGCGAATACTTGCGGTTGAACTCCACCCACGGTTCCATGTCGGGCTCGGTGTCGGGGCGGATCGCGTCGGCGGGGCACTCGGGCTCACAGACGCCGCAGTCGATGCACTCGTCGGGGTGGATGACCAGCATGTTCTCGCCCTCGTAGAAGCAATCCACCGGGCAGACCTCGACACAGTCGGTGTATTTGCAGGCAATGCAGTTGTCGGTCACCACATAAGTCATGCGGGCAGTCCCCTTCCTTCATGCCGGGCGGAAGTAACCCCGCGGGCGGGATCAATCAAGCGGGCTTTCAGGGGTTTCGACACCCCCCGAGGGTCCGGGCGTCAGATCCTCATAAAGGGTGCGCGCCTGCGTCGCTGGGCCGCGCCGCACGTCGAAGGCCGCAACCCGGATCACCCGCGCGCGATCGCTCACCACAAAGGTCAGCACCGCCCCCACCGCGACGGTGGTCGCGGGCTTGGTGACCCGCCGACCGTTGATCCGCACCTTGCCACCGGCCACCACCCGCGCCGCCAGGGCGCGGGTCTTGAAAAATCGTGCGTGCCACAGCCACTTGTCCAGCCGCATGGCGGCCGGGCTGTCCTCGGGTCCGTCGTCGTCAGGTCTTGTCACGCAGCCCCATGAGTGCGCGGGCAAAGGGGTTGTCGGGGTCGATCCGGTCCCGTGCGCGGGGTGGGCTGGCGGTCTGGGTGCGCGGACCCTCGTCGGCGGGGCACTCGGGCTCACAGACGCCGCAGTCGATGCACTCGTCGGGGTGGATGACCAGCATGTTCTCGCCCTCGTAGAAGCAATCCACCGGGCAGACCTCGACACAGTCGGTGTATTTGCA
>NZ_NHSD01000157.1 GCF_016653255.1 Rhodobaculum claviforme | reverse complement strand
CCCTGAACCCCGCACCGACCTCCGCCCCCGCCGCAGACGGCGCTGCGTCGGGCATGGGGACTGGGGGGCGCGCCGTGGCAGACGGCGGGACGCCAGACGCCGCGGCGTCGGACGGATCTGCGCCCGCATGTGTGGCGCTCGGCATCGCGTCAGGCATCGACAGGGGGGGCCTGCGGGCGGCAGGAAGCGCGTCCGAGGGTGTCCGCGCGCCGGTGAGCGGAGTGCCGGTCGGCCCGGCCACGGACGCCACGGCCCCGGGCGGCGCCACGTCGGATGGCGCAATGGCGGGCGGCGCAATGGCTGGCGTTGCCATATCGGCTGGCAGCGCATCGGTTGGCCGGGTGTCGGGCGGCGGCGCGGCGTGCGGCTCTCCCTCGGACAGCGGCAGCACGACGGTGACGGTGGTGCCCTGACCCGGCGCGGTGTCAACCTCGATCCGGCCCGCCATCTGCATCACCAGCCGCCGGGTGATCGCCAGCCCCAGCCCGCTGCCGCCATGGCGCCGCGCGACGCTGCCGTCGCCCTGCTCGAATTCCTCGAAGACGCGGGCGGCCTGCTCGGGGGTCATGCCGGGGCCTGTGTCCTGTACCACCAGCCGTATCCCCTGCCCGGCGGGACACGCCAGCCGCACCGTCACGGTACCGGCCTCGGTGAACTTGATCGCATTGCCCACGAGGTTGTGGAGCACCTGCATCAGCCGGTTGGGATCGCCCAGCCGGGGAGACGCGCAGCTGTCCTGCGCCTCCACCCGCAGCGCCAGGCCCTTGTCGCGGGCGCGCAGGGCGTGCAGCGCCTCCAGCCGCCGCAGCAGGTCGGCGGGTGCGAAGGCGATCCGCTCCAGCGTGAGCTTGCCCGCCTCGATCCGCGACATGTCGAGGATATCGTTGAGCAGCGTCATCAGCCCCTCGCCGCTTTCGCGGATGGTGGTGGCCATCTGGCGGGCCTCCGGCTCGGGCAGCGCCCCTTCCAGAAGTTCGGCCATGCCGAGAATACCGTTGAGGGGGGTGCGGATCTCGTGGCTCATGTTGGCCAGGAACTGAGACTTGCTGCGGCTCGCGCTCTCGGCGCGCTCGGTGGCGCGGTGCAGCGCCTCGGCGGCCGCGAGCGCGTCGGTCACGTCGGTCAGGGTGCAGACGGTGCGCGCGGCCGCGCCCGCGTGGACCACCGGCGCCGCGTTGACCGAAATCACCCGCCGCGCCCCGTCAGGCCGGTGGATCACATGGCGCACATCGCGCAGCGCCTGCCCGTCGGTCAACCGGCACGCCATCGGCGGGCTGCCGTCGGGCGGTGCGGGATGCCACTGCGGATCGTCGTACCGTCGACCCTGCAGCGCGGCACAGCCGACGCCCAGGATGCGCGCGGCTTCGGCGTTGGCAAAGACAATGCGCCCGGCGCCATCCAGCGCCACAATGCCGGAGATCGAGGTTTCGGTGATCTGCGCGAGGAAATCCCGCTCGGCCTGGAGGCGCAGCTCCAGCGCCCGACGCTCGGTGATGTCGCGCAGCTCCAGCACCCAGCCCATGCCGACGCGGCTGTCGCGCATGGGGCGCGCGATGCGGGTCAGGCGCGGCTCGTAGCTGCGTGCCCCGATGACAAGCGGCGCGGGCGGTCCCGCGCGGGCGGGGTCCGCCGCAGGACCAAGCGCCGGGCACGCCGACAGGCTGCGCCCGGCGGCCACATGCGCGCCCAGCACCCCCATCGCCGCCGGGTTTGCCCCCGCAACGCGACCGGCGCCGTCGATCACCACGATCGGGTTTGCGGTGTCGAGAAACAGGATGTCGCGCGCAACCGACCCCAGATCGAACAGCCGATCCGCAAGGATCAGCCCGGCAAACGCCACCAGCGCCACCGCAAAGGTAAACGGCGTCGGGTCCATGCCCCACAGCGTCACCCCCGAGACGAGATAACCGAGGTTCGCCACCACCGGCGCCAACGTCACCGCCAGCCACAGCAGAAAGAAGCCCCGGTGCGCGCGGTGCGTGCGTGCCACCCCCACCAGCAGCACCGCCACCCCCGCCAGCAGGAACCCATAGAGATAGACCGCCGCCGCATGGAACGCCGGGCCGTGGTCATAGATCACCGCCGGGCGGCCCGCGACCTCGGCCAGCCGGGTGGCCGGGCCATAGAACTGCCCGTGCCAACCGTTGCCCAGCGCCACCGCCGTGATCGCCACCGGCCCCGCCACCAGCACCGCCCGTTTCCAGCCCGCGCCGAAGGTCGAGCGGGCAAAGGCGTAGTCGAACAGAAAGAACGCCACCGCCGTGGGCACCAGCGCGATGCCCGGCCACGCCAGCTTGGCCCACAGCACCTTGCACCCCTCGGTGGCGACCCAATGCTCCATCACGGCCGCGCCCAGCCACCACAGCATCCCCACCAGGGTCAGCAGAAAGAACGGCTTGCCGTGGAACACACGCGGCCCGCAGACCGACAGCGCCACCCCGCCAAGGCCCGCCCACAGCCCCAGCCCGGCGAGGACGGTCGCCGGGGGTGGTCCGGGAAGAAGGCACTCCAGCATGGCTGTGCTCACCTATGTTGACACGCGGGACCCGGGCGCCCCTGTTCGGCGGAGCGAGGCCCGCCGGTATCAACACCGCACATCCGTCAACATTTCACTTGCGCCGCGCGTGTTTCAGCGCAGCAGGTCGAGCAGCATCAGCGACATCTGCGGCACCGCCGCCACCGCCGCGATCCCCACCAGGCTGGCCAGCAGGAATGGCCAGGCCCCGCGCGCCACCCGCTCGATCGGCAGGCGGGTGACGTTGGCCGCGACATAGAGGTTGATCCCCACCGGCGGGGTGATCAAGCCGATCGCCAGGTTGACCATCACCAGAACCCCGAACCACACCGGGTCCCAGCCCATTTCGCGGGCGACCGGCAGAAAGATCGGCAGCGCGATGAACATCACCGTCACCGGGTCCATGAACATCCCCGCCACCAGCAGGATGACCATGATCACGCCCAGGATGACCCATTCCCGGTCGCTCAGGCCCAGCAGCGCGCCGGAATAGCTGCCGACCAGATCCTCGACGATCACCACCCAGCCGAACAGGCTGGCATAGGCCACGATCAGCATCACCACCGCCGAGGACGCCGCCGCCGTCCCCAGCGCATCGTAAAGCCGACGCCAGGTCAGCGTGCGATAGGCAAAGGCGCCCACCGCCAGCGCATAGACGGTGGCGATCAGCGCGGCCTCGGTCGGGGTGAAGATGCCGGCATAGATGCCGCCCAGGATCAGCACCGGCGTCATCAGCCCCCAGAAGCTGTCGCGGAAGCTGGTCCACAGCGCCCGGCCCCGCGCCATCCCGGCATAGGGGTCGGGGCTGAGCGCCGCCAGGCTGGGGCTGCGGGTGCGGCGCGCAAAGGGCAGCACCGCCACCATCGTCAGCGCCATGAACACGCCCGGAATGATCGCGGCGATGAACAGACGCGAAATCGAGGTCTCGGCGATCACGCCATAGATCACCAGCCCGATCGACGGCGGGATCACGATGGAGAACGCGGCCCCGGTGACCACGAGGCCTGCGGCGAAGGCGCGGTCGTAGCCGTCCTCCTCCATCCCCTTGATGATCATCGGGCCGATGGCCGCGACGGATGCGGGGCCCGAGCCGCTGACCGCGCCCCAGAACAGGCACACCACCGTGCCCACCACCCCCATGCCGCCGGGCAGCCCGCCCACGGCCACGCGGAAGAACCGGATCATCCGCTCGGCAATCCCGAGGCTGCCCATCAGCGTGCCCGCCAGGATGAAGAACGGAATCGCCAGCAGCGAGAACCGCGTGATCGAGGTCGCGATCAGATCGCCCGCCAGATCGAGCCCGAAGCCGATCTTCCACATCGCATAGAGCGCCGACAGCCCCAGCGCGAAGGCCACCGGCACCCGCAGCAGCATCAGCGCAAAGAACACCACGATCATCTGCGTGCCGGCGGCGGTGATGCCGAGCGCCTCAAACATCGGGCACCTCCGGATGGGCGCGGCCCCGGACCTCCTCCCAGGCGCGCTGGAGGTAGCGGATGATGGTCAGCGCAAAGCCGAACGGCAACGCCGCCTGATAATACCAGGCCGGGATGCCCAGCGCATAGGAGCGCATGCCGACGCGCTGGATGTTGGCCATCGCCTCCCACGAGAACCACGCCGACATCGCCAGCAGCGCCACCGACAGCGCCACCGACAGCGCAAAGACCGGCGCGCGCAGCAGACGCGGCAGGCGGTCGGCCACCAGCGTGACCGCCAGATGCTCGCCCCGCCGGGCGGCAAGGGCCGCGCCGAACACCGTCAGCAGCAGAAAGCCGTTGATCAGCAGCTCCTCGGAGGCGGCAAAGGACAGGTTGGTGCCGTAGCGGATCACGACATTGACGAATCCGAGCGCGGCCATGCCAAGGAACAGCACGGCGCAGATGATCTTCTCGAAGTCGCGCAGGAACAGTCGCAGCATCCGCCCGGCCCCCCATGCAGGACGCCCATGCCACGCGCGGGGCATGGGCGTGGTGGCGTGCCGTCAGTCGGCGGCGGCGATCGCCTCCTGGAAGGCGTCCACGATCTCGGGGCCGACGCGGGCGGCCCAGGTGTCGAACGCGGGCTGGGTGGCCTCGCGGAAGGCGGCAAGCTCCTCCTCGGTCGGCTCATAGACCTCCATGCCCTGCTCGCGCAGGAAGGCGATGCCGGCCTCGGTGCCCTCGCGGGTGATCTCGCGCTGCCAGGCCATCGCCTCGACGGCGGCGTCGCGGATGATCGCCTGCGTGTCGGCGTCGTAGCCGTCCCATTTGGACTGCGAGATGCCGAGGAAGATCGGGTCGTAGGAGTAGTGCCACGCCGTCAGGTAGCGCTGAAGCTCATAGACCTGCTGGGGGATGATGACCGCGCCGATGGGGTTTTCCTGGCCGTCGACCACGCCCTGCTGCAGCGCGGTCAGCGTCTCGCCCCACTGCATCTGCTGGGGGTTGGCGCCCAGCGCGTCCATGACGTCGATGTACATGGGGCCGGCCACGCGCATGTTCAGCCCCCGCATGTCATCGGGCGTGCGGATCTCGCGCACGTTGTTGGTGACCTCGCGAAAGCCGTTCTCGCCCCAGGCCAGCACGACGATGCCGCGCTCGGCCAGGATGTCCGACAGCATCTCGCCGGGGGCGCCTTGGGTCGTGGCGTCCACCTGGTCATAGCTGGAATAGAGGTAGGGCAGAGAAAACACCGCCATTTCAGGCACAAGCGGCGTGACGTTGATGGCCGACGTCACCACGAGGTCGAGCGCGCCGCGCCCCACCATCTCGGCCTGGCGCATCTGGTCGCCGCCCGACAGCTGCGCGTTGGGGAACACCCGTACGGTGATCGCGCCGTCGGTGCGCTCGGCCAGCAGCTCGCCGAACTTCTCGGCGCCCTGGTGCCAGGTGGTGGTGTCGCCGACGTTGTGCGACAGGCGCAGCGTCTCGGCCGCGGCCACGCCCGCGCCCAGGGCGCCCACCAGAACCCCCGCCAGAGCGGTGGTCGTGAAGCGTGCGAATGTCATGGTGTCCTCCTCCTGATGTCCGTCGGGGGCGGGGCCGCCGTGACCGGCCCGCGCGCCGCCATCCGCTAGTGCCTCCCATAGCGGCGCATTTGCAAGGCAAACCTGCACGGCGTCGGGGCGCGCCGCTCGCCACCTTGTGACCGGGGCGCGCGTGCGGTACTGACGAAGCCGTTCATCCTGACCGGCGGTTTCCCATGCGTATCCTTGTCACCAATGACGACGGCATCAACGCACCGGGCCTGGCCGTGCTCGAAGCCATCGCGGCCGAAATCGCGGGACCGGGCGGCGAGGTCTGGGTGGTCGCGCCCGCGTTCGAGCAGTCGGGCGTGGCGCACAAGATCAGCTACACCCACCCGATGATGATCGCGCAGCTGGGACCGCGCCGCTATGCCGCCGAAGGCTCGCCGGCCGATTGCGTGCTGGCGGGGATCTATGACGTGCTGGAGGGGGCGCGGCCGGATCTGGTGCTGTCCGGCGTCAACCGGGGCAACAATGCCGCCGAGAACGTCCTTTATTCCGGGACCATCGGCGGCGCGATGGAGGCCGCCCTGCAGGGCCTGCGCGCCGTCGCCCTGTCGCAGTACTATGGCCCCGAGAACCGCGACCTGCGCGACCCGTTCGAGGCGGCGGCCGGCCACGGCACCGCCACCGTGCGCGCGCTGCTGGAGCACGCGACCTGGGACACCGACGATTACCGGCTGTTCTACAACGTGAATTTCCCCCCCGTGCCGTCGGACCGGGTGCGCGGAACCCGCGTCACCCGGCAGGGCTACCGCAAGGAAAGCTTCTTCGGAGTGGAGCCGCACATCTCGCCCTCGGGGCGCAAGTTCCTGTGGATCAAGGGTGGCCCGCAGCACATGCCCACCGCGCCGGGCACGGACGCGGCGGCGAACCTGGATGGCTACATCTCGGTCACGCCGATGCGCGCGGACCTGACGGCCCATGACGCGGTGGCGCCCCTGGCGGCACGATTCGGTGATTGACCCGGGGATGGACAACGCCGAACGGCAGATGCGCTTCCTCTACGCCCTGCGCTCGCGCGGGGTGACGGACCCGCGCATCCTGTCGGCGATGGAGCGGGTGGACCGCGGCGCCTTCGTCACCGGCATCTTTGCCGAGCGCGCCTACGAGGACATGCCGCTGCCGATCGCCTGTGGCCAGACCATCAGCCAGCCGTCGGTGGTGGCGCTGATGACCGAGGCGCTGGAGCTGACGGGCCGTGACAAGGTGCTCGAGGTCGGCACCGGCTCGGGCTATCAGGCGGCGATCCTGGCGCGGCTGTCGCGGCGCGTCTACACCATCGAGCGGCACCGCCGGCTGGTGCGCGCCGCCCGCGAGGCCTTTGCCGAGCTGGGCCTGGGCAACATCACCGTGGTGCATGGCGACGGCAGCTTCGGGTTGCCGGACCAGGCGCCCTTCGACCGCATCCTCGTGACCGCCGCCGCCGAGGACCCGCCCGGCCCGCTGTTGGCGCAGCTGCGCGAGGGCGGTATCATGGTGCTGCCGGTGGGCCAGTCCGATGCCGTCCAGAGCCTGATCCGGGTGCGGCGGTTGCCGGGCGGGCTCGATTACGAAGAATTGCGCCCGGTGCGCTTCGTGCCGCTGGTCGAAGGCCTCGGGACCGACTAGACCCGGGCCGCGCCGCCGTTTGGTGTTGCAGATGCAAGGTATGCCCGTGATGAACGCCGCCCCCCGCCCCACCCCGTTGTCCCGCCTGTGCCGCGCGGGGATGCTGACCTCCGCGCTGGCGCTGCTGGCGGGCTGCGCCGAGCAGGGGTTCGACTGGGACCTGCGCCCGCCCGCCACCGGGTCCACGGCCGATGCCGCGCGCCAGGTGGCCGGCACGCGGCCCGCGCCCGACGCGCGGGGGGTCATCTCGTACCCCACCTATCAGGTGGCGCTGGCGCAGCGCGACGAGACGGTGGCCGATGTCGCCCGCCGGCTGGGCCTGGACGGCGCCGAGCTGGCCCGGCGCAACGCGGTGTCGCCCGACACGCGCCTGCGCGAGGGCGAGGTCCTGACCCTGCCCGCCCGGCTGCCGGACGCACCCGGTGCGCGCGATGTGGGCGCGATCGCCACGACCGCGCTCGACCGCGTCGACTCCGGCCCGCTGCGCGAGGCCCCGGCGCAGACCCGCAGCGCCGACGAACCCCTCCAGCACCGGGTGGAGCGGGGCGAGACCGCCTTCACCATCGCGCGGCTTTACAATGTCACGCCGCGGGCGCTGGCGGACTGGAACGGGCTGGGCGCCGACATGGCGGTGCGCGAGGGGCAGACCCTGATGATCCCGGTCGCGCGGGCCGAGCCGACGCCGCAGCGCACGGCCGCCGC
>NZ_NHSD01000156.1 GCF_016653255.1 Rhodobaculum claviforme | reverse complement strand
TGTGGCGGGGTGCCCGGTCCCGCGGCCGTGCCGGGACCGGGGCCGCGCCGGCGCGGGCTGCGGGCCGGCATGCGCTGCCCCGGTGTTGCGGGCATCCGTGTCAGCGGTGCCCGGCGGCGGCGCGGACCTCGTCGGGGGTGCCGATGCTGCGGGGGGCGATGTCGCGCGCGATGCGCTTGACCATGCCGCCCAGCGCGCGGCCCGCGCCGACCTCCCAGGTCTCCGTCACGCCGTTCGCGGCCATCCAGCCCACGCTCTCGCGCCAGCGCACGCGGCCGGTGACCTGAAGCACGAGGAGCTTGCGGATCTCGTCGGGGGTGGTGACGGGGGCGGCGGTGACATTGGCGATGATCGGCACGCGCGGCGCGTGGACGGTGACAGAGGCCAGCGCCTCGGCCATCGCCTCGGCGGCGGGGGCCATCATGGCGCAATGGAACGGCGCCGATACCGGCAGCAGCATCGCGCGTTTCGCCCCGCGCGCCTTGGCCAGATCGACCGCGCGCGCCACGGCGGCCGCGTCGCCCGACACCACCACCTGTGCGGGGTCGTTGTCGTTGGCGGCCTCGCACACGCCGTCCTGCGCGGCCTCGGAGGCCACGGCCTCCACCGCCGCGAGGTCGAGGCCCAGGATCGCCGCCATCGCCCCCGCGCCCACTGGCACCGCCGCCTGCATCGCCGCACCCCGCAGCCGCAACAGCCGCGCGGTATCGCCCAGATCCAGCGCGCCCGCGGCGCACAGCGCGGAATATTCGCCCAGCGAATGGCCCGCCACGCAATCTCCGGCGGCGATCTCCGCCCCCTCGGCGCGCAGCGCGGCCATGGCCGCCATCGAGGTCGCCATCAGCGCGGGCTGGGCGTTGGCCGTCAGCGTCAGCGCCTCGGCCGGGCCGTCCCAGATCAGCGCCGACAGGTTCTCGCCCAGCGCGTCGTCCACCTCGGCAAAGACGGCCGCGGCCTCGGGCCAGGTTTCGGCCAGTGCGCGGCCCATGCCGACCGCCTGCGCCCCCTGACCGGGAAAGATGAACGCCCGCGACATGTGTGACCCCTCCGTGACTGTTGTGGTGCCCCGATAGCGGCGCGCGCGGTGGCCGTCCAGACGGTCGTCGGGGCGCGCGCCCTTGCTTCGCCGCATGATCCGCGTATAAGGCCGCATCCTTCCGCACTCATGCGACCGGCGCAGCCTCTCGCGGGCGGGACGCGGAAGGGGTCGTCCCCGCCCAGTGAAGTGCGCCTGAACAAGAAACGGAGACCGCATGCCGCTTTACGAGCATGTCTTTATCGCGCGCCAGGACCTGTCGAACACGCAGGCCGAAGGGCTCATCGAACACTTCTCCGGGGTCCTTACCGAACACGGCGGCACGCTGGTCGGTCAGGAATACTGGGGCATCAAGACGATGGCCTACAAGATCAACAAGAACCGCAAGGGCCACTATGCCTACATGCGCTCCGATGCACCGGCGCCCGCCGTGCAGGAGATGGAGCGGCTGATGCGGCTGCACGACGACGTGATGCGCGTCATGACCGTCAAGGTCGACAGCCACGACGAAGGCCCGTCGGTGCAGATGCAGAAACGCGATGATCGCGACCGCGGTGATCGCGGCGACCGCCGCCGCTGAGATCGAGGAGCAAACCCATGGCCACAAGACCGTTTTTCCGCCGCCGCAAGGTCTGCCCCTTCTCGGGCGACAACGCACCCGCCATCGACTACAAGGACGTGAAGCTGTTGCAGCGCTACATCTCGGAGCGCGGCAAGATCGTGCCGTCGCGCATCACCGCGGTGTCGTCCAAGAAGCAGCGTGAACTCGCGCGCGCCATCAAGCGTGCCCGGTTCCTGGCGCTGCTTCCCTACGCCGTGAAGTGAGGGGGCTGAACCGATGCAAGTGATCCTTCTGGAACGCGTGGCCAAGCTTGGCCAGATGGGCGAGGTCGTCACCGTCAAGGACGGCTTTGCGCGCAACTTCCTGTTGCCGCAGGGCAAGGCGCTGCGCGCCTCCGACGGCAACATCGCCCGGTTCGAGGCCGACAAGGCACAGCTCGAGGCGCGCAACCTGGAAACCAAGCGCGAGGCCGAGAAGCTGGCGGGCACCATCGACGGCACCACCCATGTGGTGATCCGCTCGGCGTCCGATGGCGGGGCGCTCTATGGCTCCGTGTCGACGCGCGACATCGCCGAAGCGGCGACCGCGGGCGGCGTCAGCGTGGACCGCAAGCAGGTGGTCCTGTCGTCGCCGATCAAGACCCTGGGGCTGCACACCGTGTCGGTCGTGCTGCACCCCGAGGTGGTGGTCGAGATGCAGGTGAACGTCGCCCGCTCGCCCGAGGAAGCCGAGCTTCAGGCCTCCGGCAAGACCATCCAGGAACTGGCCGCCGAGGAAGAAGCCGCCGCCGAGTTCGAGATCGCGGAGCTGTTCGACGATGTCGGCGGCGCGGCGAACGACGATGGCGACGATCCGCGCGACAGCGGCAGCTACGACCCGCGCGACGCCTGATCGCGCCGGTCCGGCCGGACCGAGCAGGAAACAGACCAGGGGGGCGTCCAGCGGGGCGCCCCTTTTTTGTTCAGGGCGATCTGTCGCGCCCGTCTTGCCCCCGAGTTCGACATGTGGAGAGGGTTTTCAGGGGTGCTCTGGCTGTCGGCGTGATGGTGCGCGCCATCCTCGCTGTCATCCACCGTCTTCGGGCGCGTCCGGCGTGCGCGTGACCGCGATCCAGGCGGCGAACTGAACGAAAGCGACAGACAGGTCTGTCGGCCGCTCTCAAGAACGCCGCCGCCGGGCAAGGACGCTCCGGGTTCGCGGCCCGATCCGCTCAGTGTCATTCGCACAATCGCTTACAGGCTCAGGTGTGCAGCCGAATGTTGAGGGCGCCCGCTTCAATTTTGGATGCGGCGCAAGAGTTCACCCTCAATTCACCTCCGGCACCACGCCGTGCCCTGACCTGAGGCGGGGCGCGACCGAGGCGGCAGCATCGCCCCGCCTGGTCACAACCCGCCGTCGGCCGCCCGTGTCCAGCGGTACAGCCATGTGTCGCTGCGCGCGCGCCCGTCGCCATCGCGCAGCACCAGCCGCACCTCGGCCACATCCGATGCGCCCGGGGTCAGGTGGAACGACACCCGTGTGGTCCCCGCGCCGCCCCGCGCCTCCGGGACGGCAAAGACGGCGACGCCGCGCGCCTCGGCCCCGTCCACCCGCAGGTCGGCAATCGCGTCGGGCGCATGGCCCGCGAAGTCCACCGTGAACGTCAGCGCCTCCGGATCCAGGATATGCCGCCCGCCGGCCCCCGCGACCACCGGCATCTCGGTGCGCGGCGCGGGGATGTCGCCCCAGTGCAGCCGGTAGCGCAGGTCGTGACGCCCCGGCCCGGGCGGCGTCGCGGGGCGCCAGAACGCCACGATGTTGTCCATGAATTCGTCGCGCGTGGGGATTTCCACCAGCACCACGGCGCCGGGCCCCCAGTCGCCCAACGGCTCCACCCAGACCGAGGGACGGCGGTGGTACGCGGCCTCCGGATCGTCGAAATCATCGAAGTCGGTGCGGCTCTGCACCAGCCCGAAGCCGCGCGGGCCGTCATCGGCAAAGGCCGACACCTGCACCCGCGCGGGGTTCGCCAGCGGGCGCCAGACCCGCTCACCGGCGCCGTTCAGGATCACCAGCGCGTCCGAATCATGCACCGCCGGGCGATAGTCGTCCGAGATCCCCCGCCGCATCGACCCGAACCAGTACATCGATGTCAGCGGCGCGATCCCCACCCCCTCCAGCGGGACGCGGGGGAACAGGCTTGCGTCGACCTCCATCACCGTGGGGGCGCCGGGGCGCACGAGGAACGACAGCGCGCCGGTGACCGAGGGGCTTTCCATCAGCGCCCGGACACGGGCGCCGTCCCCCTCGGCCGCCGCATGCAGCGCGGTGAAGACGGGGAATTCCTCGGCCCCGCCCACGCCCAGCGCCAGCCCGCGCGCCGACAACCCATAGGCGCCGCCGCGCGCCAGCGCCCGAAAGTAGCTTGCGCCCTGGAACACCACCAGATCGTCGAACACATCCGGGCGGTTCAGCGGCGCGCGCAGCCGCAGCCCGGCAAATCCCATGGCGGCGGCGTCCTCGGGGCGCAGGGTGGGATTGTCGAAATACCGCGCGTCGAACTCGAACAGCTCGGCCGCGAAGGGCTGGCGCGCGCCGTCCAGGTGCACCTCCACCCGGTCATCCAGCAGGAACCCCGGCGGCAACAGATCGGCGCGCAGGGTTTCGGACAGCGCGATCGCGGCGCCGCGCCCGGGGCGGGGGCGGATCGCGCGGTGGCTGTCGTAATCCAGACCCGCGAAGGGGCCGCGCAGGGGCATCGCCGTGGGCCGGTGCGGCGCCCGCGACAGTCGCTCGGCCTCGGCGGCCAGCGCTGCGTGATCGGGCATCCCGGCGGCGGCGGCGCGCGGCCATGTCCCGGCCATCGCCAGCCCCGCAGCCGCGCCGACGCTGGCCAGCAGGTCGCGCCGCCCGATCATGCGCTGAACACCATCATGCGATAGCGCATCACCCCGCGCCGGTAGCCCTCGGTCAAGGCGTTGCCTCCGATCATGTTGGAAAACAGCGGCCAGCCGCCCAGCCCGGCGGCATCGACCAGCGGCGCGGCCAGCCGCAGCAGCCGGTCGCGGTGGCGGTCAAGGCGCAGATGCGGCGTCAGATCCTCGTCCCACAGGCAGGTCAGGCCCGCCGCCGCGGCGTCGGCGCGCAGGCCGTCGGGATCGGGCACATGCCCCAGATGCCAGCCCCGGCGGAACGTCGCCAGACGGCGCGCATCGTCCGGTGCAAGGCTGCCTTCGGGGGCCGCCAGCATGTCATCGACGACCACCAGCGTCCCGCCGGGCCGCAGCCCCCGCCGCGCCGCCGCCAGAAACGCCGCGGCCGACGGCGCGTGGACATGGCTCTCGATCGCGACGGCGACATCGACCGGCGCCAGATCCGCCGTCAGGAAATCGCCGCAGAGGATCGCCACCCGATCGGCCAGCCCCTGGTCCCGGGCAAAGCCCGTGGCCATCCCGGCCTGCCGCGGGCTGAGGGTGACCCCCTCCAACCGAGCATCGGGCCATGCGCGGGCAAAGTGGAACAGGCTGCCGCCCACCCCGCAGCCCAGATCCCGCAGGGTGCGTGGCCCCGCGCGGCCCAGCGCCGCCAGCCGGGCGATGATCCGCGCGTTGACGCGGTCTGCGGCGGCCTCGGCGTCGGTGACGCCGTCCTCCCACAGGCCGCGGTGGATCGCGAGGCTGCGGCCGCTGCCGCCCACGGCAAGGAACCGCGCCGTGCTGGCATCGTAATAGCGCCGCAGGGCGGGATCGGGGGCCGCGAGGGTCATGCCGCCTCCGGGGTGGCACGGGCCGGCAGGACGGTGGCGGCTTCGCCGCGGCGCGGGATCGGCGCCTCCAGCCACCGCACGAGCCAGGGTGCCGCCAGCAAGGGCCCCAGCACCGGCGTCAGCAGGGCGATGCCCACAGGCCCCGCCACCGGCAGGACCAGAGCGGCCAGCGCCAGCCCTGCCACCACCTCGGGCACGCCGGGGCGGGCGCGGCTGGCGCTGACCAGGCCCGCGGGGGTCCAGCCGCTGTCGCGCCCCAGCGCGACCGCCGCCACCGCAAGGCTCTGGCGCAGCAGCATCACCGGCGCCAGCAGCGTGGACAGCGCAAGCTCGGTCACGGCGGCGCGCACCACGACCCGGCGCCGGGCCGGGCTGCGGGCGCGCTGCGCCCAGCGCACCGCCCCCGCCAGCTTGGGCACGCACAGCAGCGCAAGCCCCCCCACCAGCGGTACCAGCGTGCCGATCTCGGGGCGGGCCAGCGTCACCGTCAGCACCAGCGCCAGCCACACCGGCGCGGCCAGATACCCGAAGATCCCGCTGAGCAGGTGCAGCCGGCTGATCGGGTGCAGCCCCGGCGCCGCCAGCAGGCGCAGGTGCTGAAGGTTGCCCTGGCACCAGCGGCGGTCGCGGCGGTGAAATTCATCGAGGCGCTGCGGCCCGTCCTCGAAGCTGCCGCGGCTTTCGGTGTCGATCTCGATCCCCCAGCCGGCACGGCGCAGGAACGCCGCCTCGATGAAGTCGTGCGACAGCACCGCCCCGCCCATCGGGGCCGCACCCGGCAGCACCGGCAGCCGCGCGGCGTGATCGCCGAACGGGCGCACGCGCAAGGCCGCGTTGTGGCCCCAGTAATTCCCCTCGCGCCCGGTCCAGGCCGCAAGACCGCTGCCATAGGCGGGACCGCCCAGCCGCACCGACAGCCGCTGCAACGCCCCGAAGCGCGACCGCGCCGGCAGCAGGCGCATGCCGGATTGCACCAGCGCGGTGTCGGGTGCCGCCTCCAGCCGGTGGATCAGCGCGCGCACCCGCTCGGCCGCGATGCGGCTGTCGGCGTCCAGCACGATCATGTGATCCCAGGCGCCGCCCCATCCGGCGATCCAGTCCGCCAGGTTGCCGGGCTTGCGCCCGATGTTCTCGGGCCGCTGGCGCCACCAGACGCCCGGCAGATCGGCCAGAGTGCCAAGGGCGCGGGCCTCGGACACCGCCGCGGACCCCCGGGTGTCGGACAGCACGAAGATCCCCACCGCCCCCGTCTCGGCCGGGGCAAGGCCGCAGCGGGCAAGGTCGCGGTGCAGCGCGCGCACGGTGCGCAGGATGGGCAGCGGGTCCTCGCCGCAGGTCATGATCGCGATGGCGGTGCGCCCGCGCGGCGACCAGCCGGGCTGCGGGCCCTGCGCATCCCGCCGCGACGGCTGCGCAAGGCCCAGCAGCGCGGTGGCCGCCGCAAAGCCGGTCCACAGCACCGACAGCGCGAACAGCCCCAGCACCGCCCAGTCAGCCCCGGCCAGCGGCCGCAGCCCCTGCGCCATCGCCACGATCAGGGATCCCGACAGCCCCAGCGTCACCACCGCCAGCGCCAGCCGCGCACGGCCCACCCCGCGCCGTCGCGTCCCGGCGGGCGGTGCCGCGGCCTGCGGCTGCGGGCCGAGGGCGGCTTGCCCCGGCATCCGGCCCCGCCAGGGGGCGTCCGCCGAAGCCACCGGATGCAAGCCGGCCGCATTGGACTGGGTGTGTGCGTTCAAGCCCGAAACTCCTGTAAGGAAACGCCGCGCCATGCTCGGCCGCGGTCGGCAGCCCCGTCACCTAGAAGCTGCCCGTGGGTGCGACAAGCCACCCGGCGGGCTATTGCCGGGGCAGGGGGGGCCACATGCGCGAAAAGACGCCGTCGCGCTTGGCCACGCCATGCCACAGCGCCGCCAGGACATGCAGCGCGATCACCCCCATGAGCGCGAATTTGCCAAGAAAATGCGCCCGTTGCGCCATCGCGGCGAGGGTGTCGTTGCGCGGCGGCCGGGGCACGCCAAGCGCGTCCAGCGCCTCGATCGGGAACCCGCCGAGGGTCACGCGCAGATACCCGCTGACCGCCATGAAGATCAAAAGCCCGTACAGCACCCGGTGGACCCAGGCCGAGGTCGTCTTCTGCCAGTCCGGCATCGTGGGCGGCGGCGGCGGCGGCGGGGTCACCGCCCGCCACGCCAGCCGTGCCAGCACCACCACGAGGACCAGAACACCCACGTTCTTGTGAAAGATGAACAGCTGGTTTTGCAGCGTGCGATCGAGCCCCTCCTGCACCATCACCACGCCGGCGGGCACCATGCCCAGAACCAGCAGAACGGTGATCCAGTGAAACAGCCTGGCCGTGGGGCCGTAACCGCCTGTTGTCATTGCGATACCCTCCGCGATCCGAACGTAGCCGTGATGTGCCCGCGCCACCGGCGCCCCCGGAAGCATAGCGGTGCGCCGTCGCATTGACAGGGGCGGCGTCGGGGGTGGCGTCGG
>NZ_NHSD01000155.1 GCF_016653255.1 Rhodobaculum claviforme | reverse complement strand
TTCCAGGCCGAGCCCTTCCTCGCCTCCGGCACCATGGCCGCGATGGACGCCGACGTGCGCGCCGCCATCTGCAGCCCTTGCATCCGCTCGCATAGGCCTGGGCATAGACGTGCTTGAACGCCTCGAAGGTGATGTCGGCGGGCAGGTTGATGGTCTTGGAGATCGAGCTGTCGATCCATTTCTGCGCGGCGGCCTGCATGCGGACATGCTCGGCCGGCGCCAGCGTCTGGGCATCGACGAAATGCGCCGGCAGGGGGGCATCGCCAAAGCGCGCGCGCCACTGGGCGACGGCGTAGTCGACCACCTCCTCCTCGGTGCGGGTGCCGTCCTTCTGCAACACCTTGCGGGTATAGGCGTGGGCAAAGATCGGCTCGATGCCCGAGCTGACGTTGCCGGCATAGAGGCTGATGGTCCCGGTGGGCGCGATGGAGGTCAGCAGCGCGTTGCGGATGCCGTGGCTGCGGATGGCGGCGCGCACGTCGGCGTCCATCGCGGCCATGGTGCCGGAGGCGAGGAAGGGCTCGGCCTGGAACAGCGGGAAGGGGCCGCGCTCGCGCGCCAGGTCCACGCTGGCCAGATACGCGGCGCGCGCCAGCCGGTGCAGCCAGGCGTCGAGCCGCGCCGCCGCCGCCTCGGAGCCGTAGCGCAGGCCGATCATCGCCAGCGCGTCCGCAAGGCCCGTGACGCCCAGCCCGATGCGGCGCTTGGCGCGGGCTTCCTCGGCCTGGCTGGGCAGGGGGAAGCGGCTTGCGTCCACGACGTTGTCCATCATCCGCACGGCGACGGCGACCAGATCCTCCAGCGCGGCCTCGTCCAGACGCGCTTCGGGGGTGAACGGGTCCACCACCAGCCGCGCGAGGTTGATGGAGCCCAGCAGGCACGCGCCGTAGGGGGGCAGGGGCTGTTCGCCGCAGGGGTTGGTGGCCGCGATCGTCTCGGCATACCTCAGGTTGTTCATCGCGTTGATGCGGTCTATGAAGATCACGCCCGGTTCGGCATAGTCGTAGGTGGCGCGCATGATCCGGTCCCACAGGTCGCGCGCGTCCACGGTGCGGTGCACGGTGCCGTCGAACACCAGGTCCCACGGCGTGCCGGCCGCCACCGCGGCCATGAAATCATCCGTCACCAGCACCGACAGGTTGAAGTTGCGCAGCCGGGCGGCGTCCTGCTTGGCGGTGATGAAGTCCTCGATGTCGGGGTGGTCGCAGCGCAGCGTGGCCATCATCGCGCCACGGCGCGCGCCCGCCGACATGATCGTGCGGCACATCGCGTCCCACACATCCATGAACGACAAGGGGCCGGAGGCGTCGGCGGCCACCCCGTGCACCGGCGCCCCACGCGGCCGGATTGTGGAAAAGTCGTAGCCGATGCCGCCGCCCTGCTGCATGGTCAGCGCGGCCTCGCGCAGCGCATCGAAGATGCCGGCCATGCTGTCGGGCACGGTGCCCATGACGAAGCAGTTGAACAGCGTGACGCTGCGCCCGGTGCCCGCGCCCGACAGGATGCGGCCGGCCGGCAGGAAGCGGAAATCGCGCAGCGCGTCGAAGAAGCGGTCCTCCCAGGCGGCGGGATCGGCCTCGGGGGCGGCCAGCGCGCGGGCGACGCGGCGCCAGCTGTCCTGGACGGTGCGGTCGATGGGGGTGCCATCGGCATCCTTCAGCCGGTACTTCATGTCCCAGATGGTTTCCGAGATGGGGGCGGCAAAGGGGCTCATGGCGGGGCCTTTCGGAGCAGGGGCGCGGGCGCGGACGCTAGCTGCGCCACCGGGACGGGTCAACTTGAACCCGGCGCCGGGACCGCTAGACTGAGGCAAGAACTGGGGGGCGTGCATGGCCGACACCGTACATATTGTGAAACTCTGCGTGGGCGCGGATGGGGTGGACGATCTGTCCCGGTGGCAGGCGCGCCCCGAGGCCAAGGGCCCCGACGGGCGCCCGTGGCACGTCACGCGCATGTGGCCCAGGCGCGCGGCCGAGGTGCTGGCGGGCGGGTCGCTCTATTGGGTGTTTCGCGGCGTGATCCTGGCGCGCCAGCGGATCGTGCGGCTGGAGGAGCTGCGCGGCGGCGACGGGGTGCTGCGCTGCGGGCTGGTCCTCGACCCTGCCATCGTGCGCACCGAGGCCGCGCCGCGCCGCCCGTTCCAGGGGTGGCGGTACCTCGACCCGGCCGACGCACCGCGCGACCTTGCCGCGGGGGCCGAGGCGGTGGCTCTGCCGCCCGAGCTGGCGGCGGCGCTGGCCGATCTGGGCGTCCGCTGAGGCGCCAGGGACGCGGGGGCGCTCAGTCCCGCGGCGGGCGGGCGGCGCGGCTGGCCTCGAAGCGGGCACGCAGGCGGTTGTGCCGCCGGGTCTGATAGGCGCGGATCAACGGCAGGCTGGCGAAATACACCCCCACCCCCGAGACCACGCCCAGCACCATGCCCCCCAGCAGGTACGGCAGGAACACCCGGTTGAAGAACAGCCGCAGCCGCAGCCAGTTGGGCGCCTCGCCCGCCACGAGGGCATAGAGGTTGGTCCACAGCTCGGCCCAGGCATAGCCGAAGGCCGCCATCACCTGGGGGAAATGCAGCCCGCCGCCCAGGCCCAGCATCCAGCTGCCCAGCTGGACCGACGTCTCCACGATCAGCGGAAACGTCAGCGGATTGCCCAGAAAGGTCCCCAGCAGCGCCGCCAGGATGTTGCCCCCCAGCAGCCGCGCCCCCAGCGCCGCGATCACGAAGTGAAGCCCGAACAGCGGCGTGCACGAGGCGAACATCCCCGCCGCGATGCCGCGCGCGATGCGCCTGGGGGTGTCGGGCAGGCGCGACAGGCGGTGCCCCATGTAGCTGGCGGCGCGGCGCCACCCGCCGCGGGGATAGACCACCTCCAGGGCCACCCTGACCCAGCTGCGCTTGGTGCGTCGCTTGAACACGGGGCCCCTCCGGCCGGCGTCAGGGCTTGCGCGCCGCGTCTCGGTGGCGCGACAGCTGCGCGACGTCGCTTTCGGCCTCGAGGGCGGTCATGATCATGTGCAGGTGTTCCACGTCGCGCAGTTCCACCTCGACGATCAGACGGTAATAGTCCGGCTTGCGGTCCACGAAGACCAGATCCGAGATATTGGCCTTCTGCTCGCCGATCAAGGTGCAGATGCGCGCCAGCACGCCGGTGTCGTTGGCGATGGTCATCTCCAGCCGCACGGCATGGGCGGCGGGGTGCTGCCCGTCGTGCCAGCGCAGGTCGATCCAGCGGTCGGGCTGTTCCTCGTATTCGGCCAGCACGGCGCAGTCGATGGCGTGCGCGATGATGCCCCGCCCGCGATAGGTGATGCCGACGATACGCTCGCCCGGGACCGGCTGGCAGCAGGCGGCGCGGGCAAAGGGGGTGCCGTCGGGAAGGCCGACGACGGGGCGGGTGGCGTCGACCTCCTCGCCGCCGCGGGCGGCCAGCTCGGGGTACAGGGTTTCCACCACGCGCCGCGCCGTCACCTCGGCGCTGCCGAGGCGGGCCAGCAGTTCCACTCGGTCCTTGATCCCCATCTGGCGCGCCGCCGTCACCAGCGCCTTGTCGCTGACCTTGCGGCCGACATGCTCGAACGCCACGCGTGCGAGTTCCTGGCCCAGCTTGACGAAGCGGTCGCGGTCCTCCTCGCGCAAGCTCCGGCGGATGGCGGCCTTGGCGCGGCCCGTGACCGCGATGTCGATCCAGCTGGCCTGCGGGCGCTGGCCCTCGGCGGTGATGATCTCCACGCTCTGGCCATTCTTCAGCCGCGTCCACAGCGGCACCCGCAGCCCGTCCACCCGTGCCGACACGCAGCCGTTGCCGATGCGGGTGTGGATGGCATAGGCGAAATCCAGCGGCGTGGCGCCTTTCGGCAGCTGCACCACATCGCCCTTGGGGGTGAAGCAGAACACCTGGTCGGAGTACATCTCCAGCTTGACGTGCTCGAGGAACTCGTCGTGGTCGCCCTCCTCGAAGCGCTCGGTCAGGGTGGAGATCCACTTGGCCGGGTCCACGGCAAAGCGATTCGTCACCCGCGCCCCGTCGCGATAGGCCCAGTGCGCGGCGACCCCGGCCTCGGCGACCTCGTGCATCTCGCGGGTGCGGATCTGCACCTCCACGCGCTTGCCGTCGCGCCCCGACACCGTGGTGTGGATCGACCGATACCCGTTGGATTTCGGCTGGCTGATGTAGTCCTTGAACCGCCCCGGCACCGCGCGCCAGCGCTGGTGGATCGCGCCCAGGATGCGGTAGCAGTCGGCCTCGGTCCCGCAGATCACGCGAAAGCCGTAGATGTCCGACAGCCGCGAGAACGACAGCTCCTTGGCCTGCATCTTGCGCCAGACGGAATAGGGCTTCTTGGCGCGGCCGTGGACTTCGGCGGTGATGCCGACCTTCTCCAGCTCCAGCTTGATGTCGGCGGAGATGCGCTGGACCACGTCCCCGGCCTCGCGCTGCAGCGTCAGGAAGCGGCGGATGATGGAATTGCGCGCCTCGGGGTTGAGGACGCGGAAGGCCAGGTCCTCCAGCTCCTCGCGCATCCACTGCATGCCCATGCGACCGGCAAGGGGGGCATAGATGTCCATCGTCTCGCGCGCCTTGCGCACCTGCTTGTCGGGGCGCAGCGACTTGATGGTGCGCATGTTGTGCAGCCGGTCCGACAGCTTGACCAGGATCACCCGCAGATCCCGGCTCATGGCGATCAGCAGCTTGCGGAAGTTCTCGGCCTGCTTGGCCTCGGTCGAGGTCAGCTCCAGGTTGGTCAGCTTGGTGACCCCGTCCACCAGCCCGGCGATTTCCTCGCCGAACTGGATCGACACCTCGTCGAAGGTGGATTTCGTATCCTCGATGGTGTCGTGCAGCAGTGCGGTGACGATGGTGGCATCGTCCAGCCGCATCTCGGTCAGGATGGCGGCGACGGCCACGGGATGGGTGAAATACGGCTCGCCGGAATGGCGGGTCTGGCCGGCGTGCATGCGCCGGCCGTAGTCATAGGCCCGCCGGATCAGCTCCGAGTCGCTGCGCGGATTGTAGGCCCGCACCAGCGCCACGAGATCCTCCACCGGGATCATCACGTCGTGGCCGGGGGATGCGGCCGCACGGGGGGCGGGCCGGTCGTTCAGGCCGGCTGGGGCGCCGGAGGGGCTCACCCCTGCCCCTGCGCCTCCATGAGGGCGCGCAGCAGGCGCTCCTCGTCCATGTCGTCGGCGGGCTCGGCCGGGCGGTCGCGCTCCACACCCATCAGGAGGGCCATCTGGTCCTCTTCGGGCTCGTCGACCTCGATCTGGGTCTGGAAGCTTTCGACCAGACGCTCGCGCAGGGCGTCGGCGCCCTGGGTTTCCTCGGCGATTTCGCGCAGGGCCACGACGGGGTTCTTGTCGTTGTCGCGGTCGATGGACAACGCGCCGCCGGCGGCGATCTCGCGCGCGCGGTGCGCGGCGAGCATCACGAGCTCGAACCGATTCGGAACCTTGTCGACGCAATCCTCGACTGTGACGCGGGCCATGGGCAGTGCTCCCGTTCTGCGGGCTGGATAAGGGGCGACAGATAGACCCTGCGCGGCGCCGATGCAAGCGCCGCGGCGGCCGTGCGGGGCGTCACTCGGCGGCCAGCGGCACCTCGGGCACGTCGTCGATGGCGGCGATCTCGGCCACCACCCCGCGCAGCAGGCGTTGCAGCGTCGCAAAGGCCGGCAGCGGGGCCACCCGCCCCTCGTCCATGTACAGGCCGCGGTCGATCTCCACCTGCACGACGTGGATGCCCTCGGCTGGGCGGCCGTAATGTTCGGCCATGTAGGCGCCGGCAAAGGGGGTGTTGCGCACCACCCGCAGCCCGGCCCGGGCGAAGGCCGCCTCCACCCGGTCGACCACGTCGGGCCCGGCGGAGTTGCCGAAGCGGTCGCCCAGCACCACCTGCGGCAATCCCCGCGCGCCGCGCAGGCTCATGGAGATCGCCTCGCGCGGCATGGAGTGGCAGTCGATCAGGATCGCGCGCCCGAAGCGGGCCCGGATATCCTCCAGCACCGCGCGCAGCCCGTCGTGGTAGGGGCGCCAGGTGGTGTCGATGCGCGCCTGCGCCTCGGCCATGCTGAGCCGCCCGCGATAGATCGCCCGACCGCCCGCGACCACCCGCGGCACCACGCCCAGCCCCGCGCTGATCCGTGGCGACGGGACGCCGCGCGTCACCCCCTCGATCAGCAGCGGGTCGAGTTCCTCGGGGCTGCGGTTGAGGTCGAGCCACGCGCGCGGCAGCCGCGCCGTCAGCAGCGTGGCCCCCAGCTGCGGCGCGCAGCCGAACAGCCGGTCCACGAACGCGTCCTCGGACGACCGCAGCGCCAGCGGGTCCAGCGCGGTGCGCATCAGGAACTCGGGGCGGTAGTCGCGGCCGCTGTGGGGCGAGGCGAAAACCACGCTCGACCGCAGGACGGCGGGACGCAACAGATCATAGACGCAGCCGGACATCGCAACTCCTTCACCCCGATGGTATAGCGCGTTCCCGCGCGCCGCCAGCGGCCATCGTGCCGCGCGACACGGGGATGGCGAATGGGTGCGCAAAGCCCTTGAAGCCCGCCGCCAACCTCTGTATGTGCCACGCGACCGAAGCGGGCCTGCAGGCGCGCCGTCGGGGGCGCGTAGCTCAGCGGTAGAGCACTACGTTGACATCGTAGGGGTCACTGGTTCGATCCCAGTCGTGCCCACCATTCACCGCCCCGGGATTGCCCGGGGCATGCACAGAACCCGGCGCCTGCGCGCCGCGACCGAGACCGCGAAGGAGAGACCCATGAAGGTCCGCAATTCGATTCGGTCCCTCAAGCAGCGCCACCGCGATTGCCGCGTCGTGCGCCGCAAGGGCCGAGTTTACGTCATCAACAAGACCCAGCGGAAGTTCAAGGCGCGCCAGGGCTGAGGCCCGCGCCCAGACCCGCCCGCCACATTGCCAGAAGGCCGCCGCATCGCCGGCGGCCTTTTGCGTGTCGGGCCGGGAGGTGCGGCTTTTCCACAACTTTCGCGGGCGCGGCGGCTTTACACAGCATCCCTCTTGGCGCACGATATCTGGTAGGGGCAGGTCGGATGGACGCCGATCCTTGCCGCCCACCCGACCCCTAGTGGTCCGCGCCCGGGGCCGCCGTCCACGGGGTCGCGCAGCGAGAGGACAGACCATGTCGCTTTCCGAACCGACCTTTCCCGCCGATGACATCCATCCCATCGACATCGTGGAAACCCTGGCCGAGCACCGCGCCTGGGAATTCGATCGCGTTGGCGACGACCGGATCGCCATGGCCGTGGAGGGGCAGTGGCGCACCTACTCCCTGACGCTGGCCTGGTCGCCCGGTGACGAGATGCTGCGGCTGGTCTGCACCTTCGAACTGGCCCCGCCCGAGGATCGTCAGGCCGCGCTGATGGACATCCTCAATCGCATCAACGACCGGGTCTGGGCCGGGGCCTTCACGCTGTGGCCCGACGAGGGGTTGATGGTGTGGCGCCACGGCCTGCTGCTCAGCGGGGGGCAGGTGCCGGCGCCGGAACAGATCGACCGGATGATCTCGGCCGCGGTCTCGGCCTGCGAGCGGTATTACCCCGCCCTGCAACTGGTGTGCTGGGCCGGAACCCCCCCGCAGGAGGCGCTGGGCATCGCCATCGCCGAGGCCTATGGCCGCGCCTGAGGGGGCGGCCTGCAATGGATTGTGACGGAGGACACATGGGGTTCGGCGAGATCGACCGCCGCGGCATCGTCATCGTGGGATGCGGCAAGATGGGCTCGGCGCTGCTGGCGGGCTGGCTGGCGGGGGGGCTGGCGCCCGGCCGCGTCTGGGTGCAGGAGCCGCGGCCCTCGGACTGGCTGGCCGCGCAGGGGGTGCAGCTGAACGCAGCCCTGCCGGACGACCCGGCGGTGGTTCTGGTGGCGGTCAAGCCGCAGATGATGG
>NZ_NHSD01000154.1 GCF_016653255.1 Rhodobaculum claviforme | reverse complement strand
GTGGTGGTGGTGTCCTCGGGCGATCCGGGCGTCTTTGCCATGGCGTCCGCGGTGTTCGAGGCGATGGAGGCCGGGCCAGCCCCCTGGCGCGACCTCGATGTCCGGGTGCTGCCGGGGATCACGGCGATGCTGGCGGCGGCGGCGCGGGCGGGTGCGCCGCTGGGGCATGATTTCTGCGCGATCAACCTGTCCGACAACCTCAAGCCCTTTGCGCTGATCGAAAAACGGCTGCGGCTGGCGGCCGAGGCGGATTTCGCGATGGCGTTCTACAATCCCCGCTCCCGGGCCCGCCCCGACGGATTTGCCCGCGTGCTGGAGGTCCTGCGCGCGGCCTGCGGCGATGCCCGCCCGGTGATCTTTGCCCGCGCCGTCACCACCCCGGACGAGGACATCCGCGTCGTCCCCCTGACCGAGGCCCGCCCCGAGATGGCCGACATGCGCACGGTCGTCCTCGTGGGGTCGTCGCTGACCCGGGTGATCGCCCGTGCGGGCGTGCCCTTCGTCTATACCCCCAGATCGGCCCCGGCATGACCCAGCCAGTCCAGAACCGCCCGGGGGCACGCCACCTCCTGCCGCGTCGGCAGGGCGGGGCGATCGATCATCACCACCGCCAGCCCCAGCGCGCGGGCGGCGTCGATCTTGGCCCGCGCGCCGGTGCCGCCCGAGTTCTTGGCCACCACCAGATCGATCCCGTGCGCGGCCATCAGCGCGCGATCGCCGGCTTCGGTGAACGGCCCGCGCGAGACGAGGGCGTGGTGCTCCGGCAAGGGCACCGCCTCTGCCGGGGGGTCGACCAGCCGCAACAGGTAGAAATGCTGCGGCTGCGCGGCGAAGGCCGCGAGGTGCATCCGGCCCACCGCCAGCATCACCCGCCGCGACGCCCCGGCCAACGCGCCGACCGCCCCCTCGATATCCGGCACCGGACGCCAGCGGTCGCCCGGCCCGGGTGCCCAGGCCGGGCGGGTCAGGGCAACCAGCGGCACGCGGGCCTGCGCGCAGGCGGCCACCGCGTTGCGGCTGATCCGGGCGGCAAACGGGTGGGTGGCGTCGATCACATGGGTGATGGCGTGCGCACGCAGCCACGCCGCCAGCCCATCCACCCCGCCAAATCCGCCCACGCGCATGGGCACCGGCTGGGGCTTGGGCCGGTCCACCCGCCCCGCCAGCGACAGGGTGGCGGGCAGCCCGCGTCCTGCCACCAGCCCGGCCAGCGCCGAGGCCTCCATCGTGCCGCCGAGGATCAGGAGGTTCGGACGCATGGCTGAGGGTCCCTGGTTGACGGTCGTGGGCATGGGCGAGGATGGCCCGGACGGCCTGCCCCCCGCAAGCCGTGCCGCGCTGGAGGGCGCCGAGGTGGTGATGGGGCCGCCCCGCCATCTGGCGCTGCTGCCCGAACTGACGGCCGAGCGGATCGCCTGGCCGGTGCCCTTTGCCGACGGGCTGCCGGTGCTGCGGGGGCTGCGCGGGCGGCGGGTGGCGGTGCTGGCCTCGGGCGATCCGTTCTGGTTCGGGGCGGGTCGTGTGATCGCACGGGAATTCCCCGAAGGCGAGTGGCGGGTGCTGCCTGCGCCCTCGGCATTTTCGCTGGCGGCCGCGCGGTTGGGCTGGGCGCTGGAGCACACCGCGTGCCTCGGGCTGCATGCCGCGCCGCTGGCCCGGCTGCGCCCGCACCTGACCCCCGGCGCCCGGGCGCTGGTGCTGCTGCGCGACGGGGCCGCGGTGGCGGAGCTGGCCGGATGGCTGACCGACCTCGGCTTCGGCGCCACGCGGCTGTGGGTGATGGAGGCGCTGGGCGGCCCGCGCGCGCGGGTCCGGCAGACGACCGCCGCCGATCCGGCCCCGGGCGACATCGCCCATCCGGTCTGCGTCGGGCTGGAGGTCGCGGGCGCGGGCGCGACCATCCCCGCCGCCAGCGGATGGCCCGACGAGCTGTTCGCCCACGACGGACAGATCACCAAGCGCCCGGTGCGCGCGCTGGCGCTGTCGGCGCTGGCGCCCCGGGCGGGCGCGCATCTGTGGGACATCGGTGCGGGCTCGGGCTCGATCGCCATCGAATGGCTGGGCGCCCACCCGTCCACGCAGGCCACGGCGATCGAGGCCGACCCCGCCCGCGCCGCCCGCATCCGCGCCAATGCTGCGGCACTGGGCGCTGATCGGTTGCGCGTGGTCGAAGGCACCGCCCCGGCGGCGCTGGATGGCCTCGCCCCGCCCGAGGCGGTGTTCATCGGCGGCGGGCTGTCGGCGGCGCTGCTGGACGCGCTGTGGTCCCGCCTTGTGCCCGGCACGCGGCTTGTCGCCCATGCCGTCACGCTGGAGTCCGAGGCGCTGCTGGCGACGTGGCATGGGGCACGCGGCGGCAGCCTGCTGCGGATCGCGCTGGCCGAGGCGCAGCCGCTGGGCACCCGCCATGGCTGGCGCGCGCGCTACCCCGTGGTGCAGTGGAGCGTGGCGCGATGAGGGTGGCGGGCTTTGGATTTCGCGCCGCCGCGGGGGTCGACAGCCTCGGCGATGCGCTGGCCCGCGCGGGTGGCGCGGCGGGGCTGGTGGCGCTGGCCGCCCCCGCAGACAAGGCCGGTGCTGCGGCCCTGTGCGCCCTCGCGGCCCGGCTGGGCCTGCCGGTGCATGCCATTCCGGCCCGGCGCCTCGCCGCCATGCCCACCATGACCGAGGCACCCCGCGTGCGCGCCGCCCGCGCCACCGGATCGGTGGCCGAGGCCGCAGCCCTCGCCGCCGCCGGACCCGGCGCGTGGCTGACCCGCCCCCGCGCGATATCCGCCGACCGGATGGCCACCTGTGCCATCGCAACCGGAGAGACCCCATGACCGTCCATTTCATCGGCGCCGGCCCCGGCGCGCCGGATCTTCTGACGCTGCGCGGGCGCGACCTGATCGCGGCCTGTCCGGTGTGCCTCTATGCCGGGTCGCTGGTCCCCGAGGCGATCCTTGCCCACTGCCCGCCCGGCGCGCGGATCGTCAACACCGCGCCCATGGACCTTGATGCCATCATGGGCGAATGCGCGCGGGCCCATGCGGCGGGACAGGACGTGGCGCGGCTGCATTCGGGCGATCTGTCGATCTGGTCGGCCATGGGCGAGCAGATGCGGCGGCTGAAGGCACTGGGCATTCCCGTCAGCGTCACGCCCGGCGTGCCCGCATTCGCCGCCGCCGCCGCCGCGCTGGAGGCGGAGCTGACGCTGCCGGGGTTGGCGCAATCGGTGGTGCTGACGCGCACGCCCGGCCGCGCCTCGGCCATGCCCGAAGGCGAGCGGCTGTCGGCCTTTGCCGCCACCGGGGCGACGCTGGCGATCCACCTGTCGATCCACACGCTGGAGCGGGTGGTGGCCGAGCTGACCCCGCATTACGGCCCCGGTTGCCCGGTGGCGGTGGTCTACCGTGCCAGCTGGCCCGAGCAGCGCGTGATCCGCGCGACCCTTGCCACCCTCGTGGCCGCCATGCCCGAGGGCATCGAGCGCACCGCCCTGATCCTCGTCGGTCCGGCGCTGGCGGCCGAGGGGTTTGCCGACAGCCAGCTCTATGCCGCCGATTATGACCGCCGGTTCCGGCCGGTCCGGGCGAGGGGCTGAGATGGCGCCGCCGCCGCCCGGGCTGGTGATCGCCGCGCCCGCCTCGGGTGCGGGCAAGACGACGGTGACGCTGGGCCTGTTGCGCGCGTTTCGCGATGCCGGGCTGCGGGTGCAGCCGTTCAAGAACGGCCCCGATTACATCGACCCGGCGTTCCATCGGGCCGCGGCGGGGGTGGCGTCGTTCAACCTTGATCTGTGGGCGATGGGCGCGGGACTGTTGCAGGCGGTGGCGGCCCGGGCCGCGGGCGCCGATCTGGTGATCGCCGAGGGGTCCATGGGCCTTTATGACGGGGCGGCCGACCGGGGGGTGTCGGGGCATGGCTCGGGGGCGGAACTGGCGCGGCACTTCGGCTGGCCGGCGGTGCTGGTGCTGGACGTGGCCGGGCAGGCGCAATCGGCCGCGGCCACCGCGCTGGGCTTTGCCCGCCACCCCGGGGCGCCGCCGATGGCCGGTGTGATCCTCAACAACGTCGCGGGCGCCCGGCACGAGGCGATGATCCGGCAGGAGATGGCGCGTCTGGGCCTGCCGGTGCTGGGCGCGCTGCCCCGCCGGCGCGACATGGCGCTGCCCGAGCGGCATCTGGGCCTTGTGCAGGCGGGCGAGCAGCCGGGGCTGGAGGGGATCCTCGCACAGCTGGGGGGGCTTGTGCGCGACCATACCGATCTGGCGGCACTGCGGGCGGCGGCGGGGCATGGGCCCGCGTCCGTCCCGGGCGGCTGGCCGTCCCCCCCCGCCCAGCGCATCGCGATGGCGCGGGACGCGGCGTTCTCCTTTGCCTATCCGCATCTGCTGGAGGGCTGGCGCCGCGCGGGCGCCGAGGTGCTGCCGTTCTCACCGCTGGCGGACGAGGGTCCGGACCCCGCCGCCGATCTGGTCTGGCTGCCGGGCGGGTATCCGGAGCTGCACGCGGGCCGGATCGCGGCGGCGGGGCGGTTCCTCGGGGCCCTGCGCGCGCACGCCGCAACCCGCCCGGTGCATGGCGAATGCGGCGGCTACATGGTGCTGGGCGCCGCATTGATCGACGCGGACGGCGTGCGCCACCCGATGGCGGGGCTGCTGGGGCTGGTCACCAGCTACGCCCGACGGCGGCTGCATCTGGGCTATCGCCGCGCGGTGCTGGCGGCGGCGATGCCGGGGCATGGGACGGGCGCGGCGCTGCTGGGCCATGAATTCCATTATTCCACGGTGATCGAACAACCCGATCCCCCGCTGGCCGCCGTCACCGACGCCGCCGGCCGCCCGGTGCCCGAGACCGGGTCGCACCGGGGCCGCGTCAGCGGCAGCTATTTCCACCTGATCGCGGAGGCGCCATGACCGGCTTCGTCAGTTTCGTCAGCGCCGGGCCCGGCGATCCGGAGCTTCTGACCCTCAAGGCCGTGGACCGGCTGCGGCGGGCGGATGCGGTGCTGTTCGACGACCTCGCCGCCGGGCCGATCCTGGCGCAGGCGCGCGCGGGGGCCGACCTCGTGGGGGTGGGCAAGCGGGCTGGCCGCGCCTCGCCCCGGCAGGACCACGTCAGCCGGCTGCTGGTGGAGTATGCCGGGACCGGCGCCCGGGTGGTGCGGCTGAAATCCGGCGACGCGGGCCTGTTCGGTCGGCTGGAGGAGGAGATCTGCGCCCTGCGCGCCGCCCGCATCCCGCACGAGATCGTGCCCGGCGTCACCTCGGCCTGTGCTGCGGCCGCCGCGGCGGGCATCCCGCTGACCCGGCGGCTGACCGCGCGGCGGGTACAGTTCGTGACGGGCCATGACGCGACGGGGCGCCTGCCGGACGACATCGATCTGGAGGCGCTGGCCGATCGCCATGCGACCACGGTGGTGTTCATGGGGCGGCGGACGTTTCCCGACCTCGCACGCGGGCTGATGGCGCGCGGCCTTCCGGGGGCCACGCCCGCGCTGATGGCCGAGGCCGTGACGACCCCCGACCAGCGGCTGACGCGCGGCACCGTTGCGGAGTTCGCGGCGGCGCCGGGGGACGGGACGGGCCCGGTGCTGATCCTCTATGGCCCGCTGGCAGAGGAGGGGACGGATGGATGAGCTGACCCTCATCGGCATCGGCACCGGCAACCCCGACCACCTCACGCTTCAGGGGATCGCGGCGATGCGCGCCGCCGATCTGGTGCTGATCCCGCGCAAGGGCACGACCAAGGCCGACCTTGCCGACCTGCGCCGCGCGATCTGCGCCCGGGTGCTGGGCGACGATGCGCCGATCGTCGAATTCGACATGCCGCGCCGGGATGCGGACGGCGACTATCTGGACGCGGTGGACGCCTGGCACGACGCCATCGCGCGGGCCTGGACCGCCGCCGGGGCGCAGGCGCGGCGCGTGGCGCTGCTGATCTGGGGCGACCCGTCGCTTTATGACAGCGCGCTGCGCATCGCGGCCCGGCTGGCGCCCGCGCCACGGCTTCGTGTCGTGCCCGGCATCACCGCGCTTCAGGCGCTGTGCGCGGCGCATCGCATCCCCCTCAATGATATCGGCGCGCCGGTTCTGGTGACCACCGGGCGGCGCCTGCGCGCCGAGGGCTGGCCCCCGGGGGCGGGGACGGTCGCGGTCATGCTCGACAGCGGCGGCGCCTACGAGAGCCTCTATCCCGCCGGGATCACGATCTGGTGGGGCGCCTATCTGGGCATGCCGCAGGAGCTGACGCTGGCCGGGCCGCTGGCCGAGCTTGCGCCCCGCATCGCACAGACCCGCGCCGCCGCCCGGGCGCGCCATGGCTGGATCATGGACATCTATCTGATGCGCCGCACCGATCCCGCAGCAAAGGACACGCCATGACCGCAGACGCAGACGCAGACGCAGACGCAGACGCCCGCCACGCCCGCAAGATGGCCGCGCGCAAGGCCGCGCAGGACCGCAAGATGGCGGACAAGACCGACCGGCAGGGGCTGGTGATCGTCCACACCGGGGCGGGCAAAGGCAAGTCGTCTTCGGCCTTCGGGATGATCCTGCGCTGCGTCGCGCACGGCATGCCCTGTGCCGTGGTGCAGTTCGTCAAGGGCGCGTGGGACACCGGCGAGCGGCGCCTGCTGACCGGGCATTTCGGCGATCTGTGCCAGTTCCACGCCATGGGCGAGGGCTTCACCTGGGACACCCAGGACCGCGCCCGCGACATCGCCGCCGCCGAACGCGGCTGGCGGATGGCGCAGGCGCTGATCCGCGATCCCGACATCCGCATGGTCGTGCTGGACGAGATCAACATCGCCCTGCGCTATGGCTATCTGGAGGCGGACGAGGTGGTGGCCTTCCTGCGGGCCGAGAAACCGCCCCTCAACCATGTCGTGCTGACCGGCCGCAATGCCCCCGAGGCGCTGATCGAGGCCGCCGACCTGGTGACCGAGATGACGCTGGTGAAACACCCCTTCCGCGCCGGCGTGAAGGCCCAGCCGGGCGTGGAGTTCTGAGGGTGGCGGCGGCGCCCGACCATGGTGCGACCCCGGATCGGACGCCCTCGGCCGAGGCGCTGATCCGTCCGCTGCTGCCGCGCTACGGGCTGGCGCCGGACGCGCCGCTGTCGCGCCTGTGCCACTCCGAGAACGAGACCTGGGCGGCGGGCGATGTGGTCTTTCGCCTCCACCGGGAGGGCTATCATGCCGCCGGGGAAATCGCGGCGGAACTGGCCTGGCTGGCGGCGCTGCGCGACCACCCGGGCGTGGCCAGCGTGCGTCCGGTCCCCGATCGTGCCGGGCGCGTGTTGCAGCACAGCGGCGGGCGCCATGTCGTGGCGTTCCGGCGGCTGGCGGGCCGGGTGCTGGCGGCCGATGAGGATCTGGGCCGCTGGTTTCCCGAACTGGGCGCCGTCGCCGCCCGGCTGCATGCCCACGCCCGCCGCTGGTCGCGCCCCGCCGGGTTCCGCCGCAAGCGGTGGGACGCGGCCGCGCTGTTCGGACCGGCGGCAATCTGGGGGGACTGGGGTGCGGCGCCGGGCCTCGACGCGGCGGGGCGCGCGGTGCTGGCGCGGCTGGTCGACGATCTGGACCGGCGGCTCGCCGCATGGGGGGGCGGGGACGACCGCTTCGGGCTGATCCACGCCGATCTGCGGCTGGCGAACCTGATGACCGACGGCGCCGGGCTGACGGTGATCGACTTTGACGACTGCGGCTTTGGCTGGTGGCTGTTCGATTTCGCCGCCGCCGTCTCCTTCATCGAGGATGACCCGCGCCTGCCCGCCCTCGCCGACGGCTGGGCCAGGGGATACCGCCGCGTGGCCCCTCTGGGCGCCGCCGAGGTCGCGATGCTGCCGGTGATGGTGCTGGCCCGGCGGCTGCAACTGACGGCGTGGCTGGCCAGCCGGGCGGGCAACGACACGGCGGCAGCGCTGGGGGGCGCGGGATTTACCGCCCGCACCGTCGCGCTGGCCGAGGGGTATCTGGCGCGCGGACCCGCGCGGATATGGAGCTAGCGGGATGGCGGTGGGGCTGGCGCTGGCGGCGCTTCTGATCGAGCGGGCGGTGGGCTATCCGGCGGGGCTGTTCGCCCGCATCGGCCATCCGGTGACATGGATCGGGGCGCTGATCGCGGCCTGCGACCGCCGCTGGAACCGGCCCGACCGGGCAGAAGCGGCGCGGCGGCGCGCGGGGGTGGGGCTGGTGGCGGT
>NZ_NHSD01000153.1 GCF_016653255.1 Rhodobaculum claviforme | reverse complement strand
CCGGGCGCCCGCATCGCGGGCGCGGCGGCCCCCGGCAGCCCGGATGGGGCGGGGTTTTCGCACCTCCCCCCCGCGCGCCCCCTTGACCGGCGCCGATGCGCCGACGCACCCTCCGGTCACAAACGGCGGCGCCAACGCCGCGGCACCCACAGGGAGACACCGATGACCCGCACCCCCACGCGCCTGTGTGCACTGATGGCCGGCGCCCTGATCGCCGCCCCCGCCACCTCCGAGACGCTGACGGTCTCGTCCTGGGGGGGCGTGTACCAGGACGCGCAGCGCGCGCTGTACTTCACCCCCTTTGCCGAGGCGTTCGGCGTCACCGTGCTGGAGGATGAATTCGGCGGCGGCGTCGGCGTGCTGCGCGCGCAGGTGATGTCCGGCACCCCCACCTGGAACGTCGTCCAGGTGGAGGCCGAGGAGCTGACGCTCGGCTGCGAGGAAGGGCTGTTCGTCCCCATCGATTACGACCTGCTGGATTTCGGCCCCGAGGATTTCATCCCCGGTGCGGCCACCGAATGCGGCGTGGGCACCATCGTGTGGTCCAAGGTGCTGACCTATGACGCCAACCGGGTGGACATCGCGCCCGAAAGCTGGGCCGACTTCTGGGACACCGACACCTGGCCCGGCACGCGCGGGCTGCGCCGGGGCGCGCAGTACAACCTGGAATTCGCGCTGATGGCCGACGGCGTCGCCCCGGACGCGGTGTACGACGTGCTGCGCACCCCCGAAGGCGTGGACCGCGCGTTCGCCAAGCTCGACGAGCTGCGCGACAGCGTGATCTGGTGGCAGGCCGGCGCGCAGCCGTTGCAGATGCTGGCGGCAGGCGAGGTGGTGATGAGCACCGTCTACAACGGCCGCGTCACCGCGTCGAACCGCACCGGCGGCACCGATTTCCGCGTGGTCTGGCCCGGCAGCATCTATGCCATCGACAGCTGGGTGATCGTGGAGGGCACCCCCAACGTGGACACCGCCCACGCCTTCATCAACTACACCATCGCCCCCGAGCGGCAGGCCCAGATGCCCGAATTCATCGCCTATGGCACCACCGTCACCGCCGCCAGCGACTTCGTGCCCGAGGAATTCGCCGCCGACCTGCCCACCACCCCGGGCAACATCGAGCAAGCGATCGAGTTCGACACCGAGTTCTGGGTCGAGAACATCGAGAGCCTGACCGAACGCTTCGACCGCTGGGCGGCGCGGTAACACCGCATGGCGGCGCTGGCCGAACCTGGCCCGGATCAGGGCGCCAATCGGGGCGCAAATCCGGGTCTCGACCGCGCCGAGGCGCGCGCGCTGCGGGCGCGGCTGTGGCGCAGCGAACGGCGCCGGCAGCTGCGCGCCTTCGGGCTGGTGGCGCCGCTGGCGCTGTTCCTGGCGGTGGTGTTCGTGCTGCCGATCGTGCAGATGCTGGGCGCGGCGTGGCATGACCGATCGGTCGCGGATGCGATGCCGCGCACCGCCGCGGCCATCGCGTCGTGGGACCGCGACGGCCCCCCCTCCGAGGAGGTCTATGCCGCCATCGCCGCCGACCTGATCGCGGGCCGCCAGACCCGCGCGCTGGCGCTGCCGGCGCAGCGCCTCAACCAGGAGCTGACGGGGTTCCGCACGGTGATCTTCGGCACCGCGCGCGCGCTGCCGGACCTGGGGGCCGACGCCCCGCCCGAAGGCTGGCGCGACACGCTGACGGGGATCGACGACCGCTGGGCCGACACCGCGCATCTGGTGGTGCTGCAACGCGCCGCCCGGCCGTGGACGTCGTATTACATGCTGCATGCGCTGGACATGGAGCGCGGCCTGGATGACCGCATCGCGCGCCAACCCCCCGATGAACGCCTGTTCGTGCAACTTGCGCTGCGCACGCTGGGGATCGCGGCCACGGTGACGGTGGTGTGCGCGGTGATGGGGTTTCCGCTTGCGTATCTGCTGGCAACGGTCTCGGGCGGGGTGCGGGCGGTGCTGCTGGTGATGGTGCTGCTGCCGTTCTGGACCTCGCTTCTGGTGCGCACCGCGGCGTGGATCGTGATGCTGCAAAGCGAAGGCCTGGTGAACAGCGCGCTGATGTGGACCGGCGCGATCGGCGAACCGCTGCGGCTGATCTACAACCGCTTCGGCGTGATCGCGGTGATGAGCCAGGTGCTGCTGCCGTTCATGGTGCTGCCGCTCTATGCGGTGATGCAGGGGATCTCGCCGTGGTACATGCGCGCGGCCCAGAGCCTGGGCGCGCCGTTCGCCACCGCGTTCCGGCGGGTGTACCTGCCGCAGACGATGCCGGGGCTGGCGGCAGGCACGCTGCTGGTGTTCATGCTGTCCATCGGCTATTACATCACGCCCGCGCTGGTGGGCGGGCGCGGCGACCAGATGCTGAGCTATTTCATCGCCTTCTACGCCACCGAGACGGCCAACTGGGGCCTTGCGGCGGCGCTGGGGACGATGCTGACGGGGATCGTGGCGGTGCTGTTCGTGCTGTATTCCCGCGTCTTCGGCACCCGTGAGCTGAGCGTCGGATGATGCGCCTGCCGCCCCATGCCAGCCGGGCCCAGCGGGTGGGATATGCGCTCTACCTGCTGTTCTGCGGGCTGGTGCTGCTGTTCCTCGTGGCGCCGCTGATCGCCATCGTGCCGCTGGCGTTCAACGAAGGCAGCTTCCTGACCTATCCGCTGTCCGGCGTCAGCACCCGCTGGTTCGAGGCGTTCTTCGCCTCGGCCACCTGGCAGCTGTCGATCCGCAACACCTTTGTCGTGGGGGTGTGCGCGGCGGCGCTGGCGACGGTGCTGGGCACGATGGCGGCGCTGGGGCTGGCGCGCGCGCCGTTCCCCGGCAGCCGGCTGCTGATGGCGCTGATCCTGTCGCCGATGGTGGTGCCGCTGGTGATCACGGCGCTGGGGATGTTCTTCCTGTTCTCGCGGCTGGGGCTGACGAATTCGCTGCTGGGGCTGATCCTGGCGCACACCGCGCTGGGGGTGCCGTTCGTGGTGATCACCGTGTCGGCCACGTTGCAGGGGTTCGACACCAACCTGCCGCGGGCGGCGGCATCGCTGGGGGCGGGGCCGATCCTGGCGTTCCGACGGGTGACGCTGCCGGTGATCGCGCCCGGCGTCACGGTGGGGGCGCTGTTTGCCTTCGCCACCTCGTTCGACGAGGTGGTGGTGGCGATCTTCCTCGTGGGTCCCGCGCAACGCACGCTGCCGCGCCAGATGTTCAGCGGCATCCGCGAGAACCTCGACCCCACCATCGCGGCGGCGGCCAGCTTCATGATGCTGATCTCGGTGCTGCTGCTGCTGGCGGTGGAGCTGTTGCGCCGCCGCTCGGCGCGGATGCGCGGGCTGGGCTGAGGGCGCGGCGGGGGATTTCTCGACATCCGCGGCCGTGGGGGGTATGCGGGGGGGAATTGCCGCGCGGCGCGTGGCCGACAGGGCGTGTGGAACGGACATGGCAGCAGGGTCTGACACGGCAACCGACGGCGCGACCGTGCGTCCAACCCCGGTGCCCGCCGCGGGCAGCCGCAGCCAGGACGACACCGTGCCCCAGCCCGATGGCCGGCTGTGGCGGCTGATCCGGCGGCTGGCCGGTCCCGGCCTGCTGGCGCGCCTGCTGATGGAGAGCGTGCCGGGGCAGAAGCGCAAGTACGGCGTCGCCGTGGCCGCGATGGTGGTGGTGGCCGCCACCGCCGCGGCGGCCGCCTGGTCCATGGGGGCCATCGTTGATTCCATGACCGAGCCCGACAACCGCGGCCGCGTCTTCATGGTCGCAGGCGCGGTGGTGGCGATCTTCGTGCTCAAGGGCGCGGCGAGCTTCATTCAGGTCGTCATGATGACGCGGGCCGGCAACCGGATCGTGGCGGAGAAGCAGGAACTTCTCTACCAGCGGCTGCTGACGCAGGGGGTATCGTTCTTCAACATCACCGAATCCTCAGACCTGCTGATGCGCGTGACGCAAAGCGCGCAGATGGCGCGGCGGGTGATCGACACCATCGTCACGAGCTTCGTGCGCGACCTGCTGACGCTGATCGGACTGCTGGCGGTGATGATCTACCAGCAGCCGGTTTTGTCGATGGTCTGCCTCGTGCTGGGGCCGGTGGTGCTGTGGGGTCTGCGCCGCCTGCTGTCCAAGGTGCGCGAGATCATGTCCCAGGAAATGGCGGGCATGGCCGAGATCATCAAGGTGATCCAGGAAACCTCGACCGGGGTCCGCGTGGTCAAGGCGTTCGCCCTGGAGGAACGCATGGCCACCCGCATGGGCACCGCCGTGCGCCAGGTGGAGACCCGCGCCAACAAGATCGCCCGGCTGGAGGCCGCGACCACGCCGCTTCTGGACACGCTGACGGGGCTCGCGATCGGCGGCATCGTGGTGCTGTCGGCGGTCAACCTGTTCGGCATCGAGGCCGGCACCCCCGGCCAGCTGATGAGCTTCGTCACCGCGCTGCTGATGGCCTACGAGCCCGCCAAGCGGCTGTCGCGCATGCGCGTGTCGATCGAGGCGGGCATGGTCGGCGTGCGCATGATGTACGAGCTGCTGGACCAGCCCCAGACCATGCTGGAGCGCCCCGGCGCCACCGACCTGCGCGATGGCGCGGGCGAGGTGCGCCTGGACGGCGTCCGCTTCGGCTATGCCGAGGACAAGCCGGTGATCGACGGCATGGACCTGACGTTCGAGGCCGGCAAGATGACCGCCCTCGTCGGCCCCTCGGGCGGGGGCAAGTCCACGGTGCTGAACCTCGTGATGCGGCTGTACGACCCGCACGCCGGCCGGGTGTTGATCGACGGGCAGGACATCGCGGACGCCACCTTCGCCTCCCTGCGCAAGCGCATCGCCTTCGTGGGGCAGGACACCTTCCTGTTCTCCACGTCGGTGATGGAGAACCTGCGCTTCGGCCGCCCCGGCGCCTCGGACGAGGAGGTGATCGAGGCCGCCCGCACCGCCCACGCCGACGAATTCATCCGCACCCTGCCGCAGGGCTACGACACCCCGGTGGGCGAGAACGGCTCGTTCCTGTCGGGCGGCCAGCGCCAGCGCATCGCCATCGCCCGCGCGGTGCTGCGCCGCGCCCCCATCCTGCTGCTGGACGAGGCGACATCCGCCCTCGACAGCCACTCCGAGGCGCTGGTCCGCGACGCGCTGGAGCGCATCAGCCGGGGCGTGACCACCATCGTCATCGCCCACCGCCTGTCGACCGTCCTGAACGCCGACACGGTCTGCTACCTCGAAGGCGGTCGCGTCCTGGAACAGGGCCCCGTCGACGAGCTTCTCGCCCGAGGCGGCCCCTTCCGCGCCCTCTTCGACGAACAGTTCGGCCACGCAGGACGCATCGCGGCGGGCTAACACTGCGCAATTTTGAAGCGCGCGGCGTCTGCCTCTGGCCCATGCCTTCTGCATAAGTCGGACGAATCTTCCGATACATAACTACGGGAATAATCATCCTGCTTCTGTCGTGGACGAAACTTTTACCGCCGTTCTCACAGGGCCGTAACGGGGGAGCAGACGTCCATAGCGGGCCAGATGGGCGGCCTTGCCCAGCAGGTTGCTCACCCGTAGCCCGTGCACAGGCAACCGGCGGTACCAAGAGAATTTCCGGACTCTGTCATAGTCCGTGCCGGTGATGGTGCTCTCGCCTCCGTCATCGGGGTGGGCGGGCCAAGGCTCCAATCCGAAGTGACGCAAGTCGTGGATGTGGCTTCGGTCGATCTCGTGGTCGATCGGCCGGGTGATCGGCAGCATCCGTGGCAGCAGACGCTCGATAGCGCCAGATCCGATCAGATAGGCGCCCATCCCGGTAGCCGGACCGAGATAGGCGTTCATGCGCCACCCTGCCAGCCGCCCCTGGCAGACCGGCCCACGGGCGCGGATATGCGCGAGCTTGAGCACATCCCATTCCGAACGGGCCGACATGGCGGCCGCAACAGCGGAAGCGAAACCGGGGTGCAGGACGACGTCATCTTCAAGGATCAGTCCCGCCTCAGCGCCACTTTCGGCGATGCGCGCCCAAGCGGCAAGATGGGCGTGATAACAGCCGATCTCGCCCGACAGTACCTCGCGCCCGGTGTTGCGACGAAAGGACCGCAGATCAACGCTACGCGACAGTTCCTTCCAGCGGGCAGTGCCATCCACCCCTGGCTGAAGCACCATCGGCCAGGGCAGGGTTGTGGCTTGAGCCTCCATTCGCGCCCGGCGCTCGACCGAGCGCGGAAGCGATATGAGCAGACAAAGCGGCTTCTCTGCCGCATTCCACCCGTCTATCATCCTTTCACCCTCACTCACTCCCCTCATCAGCCCGCTTTCCCATCTCATCACCCGACCCGTTAGGGTGCCAGAGTTCGACTCGCGACAGATACCGAGGGGGCAACTCCGAATAGGCCGCACCCTCGGGATCGGACCCCAACTCTTGGGTAACTTCAAGTCCCTCGAGCATAAGCCAGCTGCCTGGAAAGCTCGCCCTCCTAGGTGTTTGATCCCATGATCGCGGCGTGAGCTGACTGGACCGGTGGCCTCTCGCGCGGCATTCTCCGTTCGAGGGTTGCGCTAGGCGGGCTGGCGCCGAGCCTCAAGAATGGGGGAGAGACGAACTACAGGATAGCACGTTCATCGGGCTGGATGTCCACAAGGCGACGCTCTCGGTCGCGGTTGCGCGCGGCGAGCGCGGCAGTGAGGTCCGCCAATGGGGCGCGGTGCCGCACCGTCCCGATCATGTCCGCAAACTGGTGGACAAGGTGGCCGCAGGCGGGGGTCGGCTGCATTTCTGCTATGAGGCGGGTGCCTGCGGGTATGGCCTGCAGCGCCATCTTGTGGAGATGGGGCATGAGTGCATCGTGGTGGCGCCCTCGCTCATCCCAATAGGCTGTGTCCCCGGTGATTCTCCAATCGCGTTGCTCAAGTGCTGATCTCGCTGCGCTTCGTCCTGCGTGCTGGGCTCTGGGTTTCTCTCCGTGGTCATCACGCTGGCGCCACATGTTGGCGTTCAGGGTCTCGTGGATCGAAGTGGTGTGCGCGCTCGGTGCCCAAACCCGGGAGCGACCTCGCCCTCGCCGCGCGTCCCGGCTGGACGCATTCCGCTACGCTGGCCGTCAGCGTCGTTTCGTTCGTCTCCCTATACTGTCGCGGCCTCCCGGAAGGGCGTGTTGGTGCGCCACATGGCGTGGAGGGTCACGGCCAGCTTCCGGGCCAACGGAGAGTGTCCGATCTTCTGTGTATGGGTAATCCGGTCCATGCTTCCTGAGAGGGACATGGACCATGACGATTTCGAACGAGCTGCTGGACGAGCTTCTGAAGGGCTGCAGGCGGCCTGAGGATCTCCTTGGTGATACCGGGCTGATGAAGGAGCTGAAGGTCCGGCTGATGGAGCGCATGCTCGGGGCCGAGCTGAGCGCGCATCTGGGCTATGAGGCCGGTGCCGAGCTGCCGCTTGCGGTGCCGCGAGACCGGCAGGGCAGTTTCGAGCCGGAGCTGGTGAAGAAGGGCGAGACCCGGATCGACGGGATCGACGACAAGATCGTCGGGCTCTATGCCGCCGGGCTGTCGGTGCGCGACAGTGAGCCATTGAGGCGCCATTGGTTCGAGCCCAATGGCGAACGCCCATCTGGAGGAGCTCTACGGGCTGCGGGTGTCGCCCGACCTGATCAGCCGCGGCGAGCCATTGAGGCGCCATTGGTTCAAGCCCAATGGCGAGCGACGCCGTGCTGGACGAGGTCAGGGAATGGCAACACCGGGCGCTGGACCGCATGTATCCCATCGTGATCTTCGACGCGCTGCGGGTGAAGATCCGGGATGCCGACAGCCGGACGGTGAAGAACAAGGCGGTCTACATCGCCCTGGGCGTCACCCGGGACGGGGAGCGCGAGGTCCTCGGCCTCTGGATCGCTGATAACGAGGGCGCCAAGTTCTGGCTGTCGGTGATGACCGAGCTGCGCAACCGGGGCGTCCAGGACATCCTGATCGCGGTTGTGGACGGGCTGAAGGGTTTCCCCGAGGCGATCACCGCGGCCTTCCCCGAGACTATGGTCCAGACCTGCATCGTGCATCTGACCCGGCATTCGATGAACTTCTGCAGCTGGAAGGACCGCAGTGAGCATCCGGCGTGAGCCGTCTGCGCTGGCCGCGTGAATAGGCGTAAGGCATGGCCTTATGTCATGCTCTTCCAGTTTCACCCCGATCGAACTCTTCACCGCCGAGGACGTGGGTCGTCGTCGGCACTGGTCTGACGAGGACAAGGTCCGCATCGTCGAGGAGAGCTTCCGTGGGCACCGTCAGGGGTCGGCGACGGCTCGGCGGTACGGGATCTCGCGGTCGCTGCTGTCGATCTGGCGGCGTGCGTATCGCGATGGGACGCTCGGGGGCCCGGATCTTGGCGGCAGCTTCGTGCCGTTGGTGATGGAGGAGGCTGCGGCGGCCCCGGTGGGGCACTCGGCGCCGCCATCGCAGGATGCCCGGATCGACATCACGCTGCCGAACGGGCGGTGCATGACGATCCCTGCGTCACTACCGCCGTCGCATCTTGCGGCCCTGCTGGCCGTGGTGGATCCGAGATGATTGCGTTTCCGGCCGGGGTGAAGGTCTGGATCGCGGGCGGCGTGACCGACATGCGCTGCGGGATGAACAGCCTGGCGCTGAAGGTGCAGGAGGGGCTCGGGCGCGACCCGCACGCGGGCGAGCTCTTCTGCTTTCGGGGGCGCAGGGGCGATCTCGTGAAGATCCTCTGGCATGACGGCGTCGGCATGTCGCTTTATGCGAAGCGGCTGGAGGCAGGGAANAGGGAAGTTCATCTGGCCCGCGGGCGGCTCGGGGGAGGCCGTTCAGGTCTCGGCGGCGCAGTTGGGCTATCTCCTGGAAGGTATCGACTGGCGCAACCCGCGCTGGACGCAACGCCCTGCAAAGGTGGGATAAATCACCGTCTCCGGTCTGTTTTTCATGGGCTTTGCAAGCCCGGCGTGGTAGATTTTGGCCATGTCCGAGGCCGCCTCCGAACTCGAGAAACTGCGCGCCGCTCTGGCTGTCGCCGAGGGGCGCGCCGCCGCAGCCGAGGCCGACCTCGCGCAGGCCCGCGCGGTGGTGTCGACCTCCGAGGCGATGATCGCGGCGTTGAAGCTCGAGATCGCGCTGCTACGGCGCGACAAGTACGGCCGCAGCCCGGAACGCACCGCAAGGCTCCTCGACCAGCTGGAACTCCAGCTCGAGGAGCTGGTCGCCGATGCCGCCGAGGACGCGGCCGGGGCTGAGCAGACGGCCGAGAAGACGACGAAGGTCGCGGCCTTTGATCGGCGCAAGCCCGTGAAGAAGCCGTTCCCCGAGCACCTGCCGCGCGAACGCGTCGTGGTCGAGGCGCCGACATGCTGCAGCGCCTGCGGCTCGGACCGGATCGTGAAGATGGGCGAGGACATCACCGAGACGCTGGAGGTGGTGCCGCGCAAGTGGAAGGTGATCGAGACGGTGCGCGAGAAGTTCACCTGCCGGCACTGCGAGAAGATCAGCCAGCCACCCGCCCCGTTCCATCCCATCCCGCGCGGCTGGGCCGGCCCCAGCCTGCTCGCCATGATCGTGTTCGAGAAGTACGGGCAGCATCAGCCCCTGAACCGTCAGGCCGAGCGCTATGCCCGCGAAGGAGTGGAGCTGAGCCTGTCGACGCTGGCCGACCAAGTGGGCGCCGTGACCGCCCTGCTGACGCCGCTCAAGGCGCTGATCGAGGCCCATGTGCGCGCCACCACCCGGCTGCATGGCGACGACACCACCGTACCGCTCCTGGCCCGCGGCGGGACAAAGACCGCACGCCTCTGGACCTATGTCCGCGATGACCGGCCGTTCGACGGCACCGCACCTCCGGCGGTCGTCTTCCACTTCTCCCGCGACCGCGGCGGCGAACATCCGACGGCGCATCTGAAGGGCTGGCAGGGGATCCTGCAGGCCGACGCCTATGCCGGCTACAACCCGCTCTACGATCCCGCGCGGCAGCCCGGGCCGGTGGTCCCGGCACTGTGCTGGAGCCACGCGCGGCGCAAGTTCTTCGAGCTTGCCGACGTCGAGACCAACGTCCGCAAGGGCAAATCGGCCAAGGACATCTCCCCCATCGCCCTGGAAGCCGTCCGGCGGATCGATGCCCTCTTCGAGATCGAGCGCGGCATCAACGGCCAGGCCCCAGAGGCACGGCTGGAGGTCCGCAAGCAGCTGTCGGCGCCGCTCGTCGAGGACCTCGAGCGCTGGCTGCGGGGCGAACGCGCGCAGCTGTCGAAACACGCCAAGGTGGCCAAGGCCATCGACTACCTGCTGTCACAGAACCACTGGCCGGGCTTCACCCGGTTCCTGGAGGACGGCCGGATCTGCTTGAGCAACAATGCCGCCGAACGAGCGCTCCGTGGCGTGGCCCTCGGCCGGAAGTCCTGGCTCTTCGCCGGCTCCGAGCGCGGAGGCCAGCGCGCCGCCGTCATGTACACCCTGATCGGCACCGCCAAGCTTAACGGCATCGACCCGCAGGCATGGCTCGCCGACGTCATCGCCCGCATCTCCGACATCCCCGTCTCACGCCTGCCCGAACTGCTCCCGTGGAACTGGGCCGCCCCCGCAGCCAGCGTCAAGGCCGCCTGACCGCGGTTCCCACCGGATGCTTAC
>NZ_NHSD01000152.1 GCF_016653255.1 Rhodobaculum claviforme | reverse complement strand
TTGCCCATCGCGGCCACCGTCGCGGCCACCACCGCGCGGCTGTCGTCGGCCTCGCGCCGGACGGTGCCCACGGCGCCATCGGCCTCCGAGGCCTTGTCGGCGGCCGATTTCACCGACGCCGTCATCTCGTCCAGCGCCGCCGCCGACTGCTCCAGCGTGGCGGCCTGCGTCTCGGCCCGGTGCGACATCTCACCCGAGCCCTGCGCCAGCTGCGCCGCCGTCTCGCGCACCGAGGTCGCGCTGGATTGCGCCTGCGCGATGAGGGTCGAGAAGGACTGACCCAGGGCGTTGAAGTCGTCGCACAGCCGCAAGGTCACCTCGTCCACGCCTGGATGATCGGCGCGCTGCATCCGCGTCGCCAGGCCGCCGGAGGCGAGATCCGCGAGATTCCGTCCCAGTTGGTCGAAGAATTCGGCGCGGCGCTCCTCGCTCTCGGCGCGGGCCGCGCGTTCCTTTTCCGCGGCGCGGGCGTTCTCGCGCAGCACCTCCAGCGAGCGGGCCATGACGCCGATTTCGGTCTTGTGGTCGGTGCCGCCGACCGGCGTTTCAAGATCGCCATCCGCGATCCGGCTGATCGACCGGGCCATGCCTCCGGCCGAGCCCGCCACCGACCGGCCGATGACCCAGGCAATCAGCATCGCCAGCACCAGCGCCGCGACCGACACCGCGACCGTCGTGGTCTGGGTCGTCGCCACACGGGTGTCGCCCGCCGCCTCCAGGGCCGCCTGCCCCTCGATGACCTTGGCCATCATCGCCTCCACCCGGGTGACGAGGGCGGTGGCGGCGGCGTCAAGCTCCATGGATGCGGGACGCCGGGCAAGCTCGGCGTCGCGGGCGGCCATGGCGGTTTCGAGGAAGCTGGCGATGCCCGAGCGCGCACCCGACAGGATCGCGCGCTCCTCCGGCATCAGGCCACCGCGCGAGACGCGGTCCAGCGCGGCGGCGGTCTGCTCGAACGGGGCGGTGGCGGTGTCGAATTCCTCGGCCGGCCAGCCGGCGAAGAACCGGTCGATCCGGACCCGCGTCACCAGAAAGGCGTCGCTGGCACGCAGCGCGTCATAGGCGAGGTCCATCGCGCCACGCTCTTCCAGCGCGCTGCGCAGCGCGCCGATGCCGCGGCGGTGCTCGATGCCCAGCTGCGTCAGCTCGGACGTGCGGGCCACGGTGGTTTCCGTCACCTCGCGGTAGCCATTGGCCAGTGCCGTGAACCGCGCCACCGCCTGCTCGATCTCCGCAACGGCCGCGACCTCCGTGTCGCGGTTGGCCAGGTCGCGCAGCGCCGCCGCACGCGCGCCCAGCCCCCCCAGCGCCTGGTCGAGTTGCGCCGCGGACGGCTCACCGGGGTCGGCCCGGAAATCGGCGACCGCGAACTGGGTCAACCGCATGGCGTTGCGCAGGTCGTTGGCACGCTCCACCAGACGGACCTCGTTCTGGTAGGTGGAGAACAGCCCCCCGAGCCCGGAAGAGGCGGTCCACGTCAGGGCGGCGAGCCCCAGCAAAAGGGCCACCACGACGCCAAAGCCGCCGTTGATGCGGCTGGAGATACGGATTCTGTCGAGCACGGGGCGATCCTTTCGCAAACAGCGGTTTGCCGGACTGATTGCCCGTGAAGTCGAAAGATTCGGTTTATGTCCCCCCGCCCCGCATCTGGCGCCCGCGGCGATGTTGTGAAATCGTCCTGCCGAACGCCACCGACGGAAACGGTGGGACACAGGGGGACACGGCATGACAAGGTTCTGGACACCCCTCGCGGCGGCGCTGACCGCGACCGCCACGCTGATGGCCGCGGGCACCGCCAAGGCGGAGTTCTACGAGGGCCAGACGATCCGCATCATCATCCCGTTCTCGGCCGGGGGGGGCACCGACACCTTCGGGCGGCTGATCGCGCAGCATCTGGGCCGCCACATCCCCGGCAGCCCCACCGTGATCGCGGAAAACGTGACCGGCGCCGGGGGCCTGCTGGGCTCCAACGAATTCACGCGGGTGGATCGCGACGGGATGACGCTGCTGACGGCCTCGGGGCACCTGAACCTGCGGGCGTTCCTGGGGCTGGAGGGGCTGGAGCTGGACCTGCGCGACCTCGACCCCGTCGTCGCCTCGCCCATGGGGCATGTCACGGCGATCCACAGCCGCGCGGGCATCACCGACGGCACCGAGATCATGCAGATGGAAGGCCGCATCACCAAGGGGATCACCGATCCGGTGGGGCTGATCGAGTCCATCGTCACGCTGGAGATGTTCGGGATCGAATACCGCCCGGTCCCCGGCTTTGGCGGGCGCGGCGACACCCGCCTTGCGTTCGAGCGCGGCGAGCTTGCGATCAACACCCAGTCGAGCCCGGCCTTCAACGCCTCCGTCCTGCCGCTGGTGGAGGAGGGCACGGCGATCACCGCCTATGCCATCGGCTTCATCGATCCCGACGGCAACCCGGTGCGCGACCCGGCCGTGCCCGACATCATCACCGCGCCCGAACTTTACCAGCAGATCCACGGCGAAATGCCCTCGGGCGAGGCATGGGAGGCGTTCAAGGTCGTGGCCAACCTCGTGCAGAACACCCGCGGCACGATCTGGGTGCATTCGGAGGCCCCCGAAGAGGCCCGCACCGCCCTGCGCACCGGCGTCGACGCGATGGTCCAGGACCCCGCGTTCATCGAGGCCGCCGCCAGCATCCTGGAGGGCTATGAGGTCATCTCGGGCCCCGGTCTGGACCAGATCAAGGCCGAGCTGAACGCCGCCCCCGAGGAGATCCTCGACTGGCTGCGCGCGCTGATGACCGACCGGTTCGAGGTCTCGTTCACCCCGCGCTGATCCCACTGCGCCGACCCACCGCGCCGCCCGGACCGCCGGGCGGCGCGACATCTTGCGAGGTTTCCCATGCTCGAGGCGCTGGTCTCCGCGTTCTTCGTGATGCTCGATCCGTTCCGGATGGGGATGCTGATGGCCGGGGTGGGCATCGGCATCGTCGTGGGCATCCTGCCGGGGCTGGGCGGGCTGATGGGGATGGCGCTGGTGCTGCCGTTCCTGTTCGGGATGGACCCCTATGCCGGGATCGCGATGCTGGTGGGGATCTCGGCGGCGGTGCCGTCGTCGGACACGTTTCCATCCGTGCTGATGGGGATACCGGGGTCGTCGGGCAGCCAGGCCACGGTGATGGACGGCTATCCCATGGCCCGCAACGGCGAGGCGGCGCGCGCGCTGGGGGCGGCGTTCTCGGCCTCCTTGATCGGGGGGCTGATCGGGGCGGCGGCGCTGACGGCGCTGGTGCCGTTCGCGCGCCCGCTGGTGCTGGCCTTCGGGGCGCCGGAGCTGTTGATGCTGACGATCCTGGGGCTGTGCATGGTCGGTGTCCTCAGCGGGAGCCGGCCGCTGCTGGGGATCATCGCGGCCTGCCTGGGGCTGATGCTGGGGATGGTCGGCGGCGCGCCGGCGGCGCCCGAATACCGCTGGGCGCACGGGGTGGTGTACCTGTTCGACGGGTTTTCGCTGGTGATCGTGGCGCTGGGGCTGTTCGCCATCCCCGAGATCGTGGACCTTCTGGCGCGCGGCGGCACGATCGCACGGCGCGGCAGCGGGCTGGGATCGGGCTGGATGGCCGGGCTGCGCGACACGATGGCCAACAAGTACCTCGTGGTGCGCCATTCGCTGATCGGGGTGCTGGTGGGCGCGATCCCGGGCATGGGGTCGTCGATCATCGACTGGCTGAACTACGGTATCGTGGTCACCCGCGCCTCTGACCGCAGCAGGTTCGGCAAGGGCGACGTGCGCGGCGTGATCGCCCCCGAGGCCGCCAACAACGCGCGTGAAGGCGGCGTGCTGATGCCCACGCTGCTGTTCGGGGTGCCGGGGTCCTCGGCCATGGCGCTGTTCCTGGGGGCGCTGCTGATCTTCGGGGTGCAGCCGGGACCGGCGCTCTTGCGCGACAATCTGGAGCTGGTGTTCGTCATCATCTGGTCGCTGGCACTGGGCAACGTGTTCGGCACGATCATCTGCCTGGCGCTGTCGAAGCCCATCGCGCGGCTGACCTTCGTTCCGTTCCAGTACATCGCCCCGGTGGTGCTGTGCATCGTGATCATCGGCGCCTGGCAGGAGACGCGCCACTTCGGCGACCTGCTGACGCTGGCGGCCTTCGGGCTGCTGGGCTGGACCATGAAGCGCATCGAGATGCCGCGCCCGCCGCTGCTGGTGGGCTTCATCCTGGCGGGGCTGGTGGAGCGCTACCTGTGGATGTCGTATTCGATCTATGACTGGGAATGGCTGACGCGGCCGCTGGTGATCGCCATCGCGGTGCTGTGCGTGGTGCTGATGTTCGGCGGCACGGTGATGAAGGGGCGCACCCTGCGCGCCACTGCCGCGCCGACCTCCGACTCGCAATCGGCCCCGCAATCGGCCCCGCAACCCACCGCACAGGACAAGCCCGATGCCTGACGCCCCGATCCCGGCCGACCGGCTGCAACGCCGCCTGCGCACGGCCTTTGTGGTGCTGGTGCTGATCCTCGCGCTGTATGTGGTCTGGAGCGCGGGGGATTTCCGCCGTGCCGCGCGGCTGTTTCCGCAATACGCGGGCGCCATCACCGCGGCGCTGTGCGTGCTGGAGCTGGCCCGGCAGCTCTGGCGCCGCCGCCACCCGTCGCCCATGGTGCTGAACACCGCCGACATTTCCCTGTCGGACGAGGAGCGCACCCTCGACGGGTTGCGCCGGGGGATGGGGGTCTATCTGTGGTGCCTCGGCTATGGCGGGTTGATCGCCATGCTGGGGATGGTGTGGGCGACGGCGGTGTTCGTGCCCGCGCTGCTGCACCTGCGGTTCCGGTCCGACTGGCGGATCACGGTCGGCATCCTGGCGGGGCTGGGCACGCTGATGTGGGCGCTGACGCTGCTGCTGGCGGTGCGCCTGCCGCAGGGGTGGCTGGCGCCGTGGCTGCCGGTTCCGTTCTGAGCGACCCGCCGGACGGGACCACGGTCACTGCGTTTCAGGTCATTGGGTCTAAGGTCATTGCGCGTCGGGGCACTGCGCGTCGGGGCCGACCGCCTTTTCCATGAAGATGCTCGATGGCTGCGCGGTGTAGGCGCCGAACGGGGCGCACGGGACAAACCCGGCCGCGCGATACAGCCGCTGCGCCGCATCCAGGCCCACGCCGGTCTCCAGCCGCAACCAGGGCAGCGACAGCGCCCGTGCCGTCTCCTCCATTCGCCGCAGCAGGGCCGCGGCGACCCCGCGCCCGCGTGCCTCGGGCGCGGTGAACAGCGACTTCACCTCGCCCTGCCCCGGCGTCACGGCCAGCGCGCCCACCCCCAGCACGCCGTCCCCCGCATGCGCCACGAAGAACCGCACATGCGGGGCGCGCAGCTCCTCCAGCGAGAGGGCGTGATTCCCTTCGTCGGGAAACAGATGCGCCATCAGCGCGTGGCTCTGCTCCAGAAGCGCGCGCGCCTGCGGGTGGTCCGGCGTTCCGGCCTCGACGATGATCATCCGTCCCCTCCCGATCGTGGCCCGGCGCCATCCCGTCAGGATGGACAGCGGCCTGCGCCCGTCCAAGGCCGCACAAGGCCGCGTCAGATGCAGCGCCCGCCGTCCACCTCCATCGCCACGCCGGTGATCATCGACGCCTCGTCCGAGCACAGGAACACCGAGGCCGCGGCCATGTCCTCGGGTGTGGAGAAGCGGCCCAGCGGGATGGTGGCAAGGAACTTCGCGCGGATCTCGGGGGTGTCCTCGCCCATGAAGCTCTTCAGAAGCGGCGTCTCGCCCGCCACGGGGTTGAGCGCGTTGACACGCACGCCGGCCGGCGCCAGCTCCACCGCCATCGCCCGCGTGGCGGTGATCATCCACCCCTTGGAGGCATTGTACCAGTTCAGCCGCGGGCGCGGCGACACCCCGGCGGTCGAGGCGATGTTGAGGATCGCCCCCGCTCCCTGCGCCTTCATCCCCGGCACGAAGGCCCGCGCCATCAGATACACCGACTTGCAGTTGACGGCAAAGATGCGGTCGAAGTCCTCCTCCGACACCTCCTCCATGGGGGCGGGCAGATGGGTGATGCCGGCGTTGTTCACCACGATGTCGACACCGCCCAGCGCGGCCAGCGTGGCTTCGGCCATGGCGGTGACGGCGGCCCCGTCGGCGACATTGGTGATCTGGGCGATGCCGCCGATCTCCTCGGCGATGGCGCGGGCGGCGTCGGCGTTCAGATCGACCACCACCACGCGCGCGCCCTCGGCGGCAAAGCGCCGTGCGATGCCCGCACCGAACCCCGACCCCGCCCCGGTCACCACCGCGCGTTTGCCCTTCAGCCGCATGTCCCGTCCCCCCTGTTGCATCGCCTGCACCATGCACGGCGGCGCGGCGGGTTCAAGCGGGCGCGCCCTGCGGGGTCCAGTGCGCCGGAATGCGCGGCGTCGCCGCCAGGAGCGCGCGGGTATAGGGGTGGGTGGGGGCTGCGAACACGTCCTCGGTCCGGCCTTCCTCGACGATCCGGCCGGCGCGCATGACCAGTACGCGGTCGGTGATGGCGCGCACCACGCCCAGATCGTGGCTGATGAACAGATACGACAGCCCCAGCCGCCCCTGCAGATCCGCAAGCAGGTCGAGGATGCGCGCACGCACCGACACATCGAGCGCCGACACCGCCTCGTCCAGCACGATCAGCTTCGGGCGGATGATGAGCGCGCGCGCGATGGCGATGCGCTGGCGCTGACCGCCCGAGAACTCGTGCGGGTATTTCTCCATGTCGGCGGCGGAGAGGCCCACGGCCTCCAGCGCCGCGGCCACGGCCGCGCGGCGGGCGGCGCCCCGGGGCGGGTCGGGCAGCAGGTGAAACGGCTCGGCCACCAGACGGTCGACCCGGTGGCGGGGGTTGAAGCTGCCATAGGGGTCTTGGAACACCACCTGCACCTGCGCGCGCAAGGCACCGGGCATGCGGGGGCCGACGGGCTGTCCCGACAGACGGATCGCGCCCGCCTGCACCCCCTCCAGGCCCAGGATGGCCCGGGTCAGGGTGGACTTGCCGCAGCCCGATTCGCCCACCAGCCCGACGGATTCCCCCTCGCGGACCTCCAGGCTGACATCCTCGACCGCGCGCAGCACAGGGGCGCGCCGGAACAGGCGCGCGCGCGGCAGCGCATAAGTGCGGCTGACACCCGCCACCCGCAGCAAGGGCCCGCCCACCGGCACCGCCCCGCGCACGGGACGGTGGTCCGAGGCGGCGAACAACTGGCGCGTATAGGGGTGACGCATGGCGCGGAACAACGCCTCGGTCGCGCCCTGCTCGACCACGCGGCCCTGCGACATCACCGCCACCCGGTCGGCGATCCCCGACACCACCGCAAGGTCGTGGGTGATGAGCATCAGCGCCATCCCCTCCTCGGCCACCAGCCCCTTGAGCAGATCGAGGATCTGCGCCTGGGTGGTGACATCGAGCGCGGTGGTGGGTTCGTCCGCGATCAGCACCGCCGGGCGCAGGGCGACCGCCATGGCGATGCAGACCCGCTGGCGCTGCCCGCCCGACAGCTCGTGCGGGAACCGCGACGGCGCACAGCGATCCGGCGGCAGACCCACCCGCGCCAGCCGCTCGGCGGCGATGCGGTGGGCCTCGGCCCGCGGGGCGGCACCGTGGATCACCAACGTCTCGGCCACCTGGTCACCGATGCACTGCATCGGGTTCAGGGCGGTCATCGGCTCCTGAAAGATCATGCCGATGCGACGGCCACGCAGACGGCACAGATCCGCCTCGGAGGTGGCCAGCAGGTCCCGGCCATCAAGGCGGATTGCCCCCCGGGTGCGGGCCCCCTCCGGCAGCAGCCCCATCGCCGCCAGCGCCGTCAGCGACTTGCCCGACCCGCTTTCGCCCACCACGCCCAGGGTCCGCCCCGCCTCCAGCGCCAGCGACACGTCGCGCAGGATCGGCGAGCCGTGGATCGACAGCGACAGCCGGTCGAAGGTCAGCACACTCATCGCGCGCGCCGCAGCCGGGGATCAAGAAGATCGCGCAACCCGTCCCCCATCAGGTTCAGCCCCAGCACCGTCAGCACGATCGCCAGGCCCGGAAAGATCGCCATGTGCGGCGCCATCGCCACCATCGTCTGCGCATCCGCCAGCATCCGCCCCCAGGACGGCAGCGGCGGCTGCGCCCCGAGACCGAGGTACGACAGCCCCGCCTCGGCCAGGATGCCGAGCGAGAACTGGATGGTGCCCTGCACGATCAGCAGATTGGCGATGTTCGGCAGGATATGCTCCACCGAGATCCGAACACGCCCCTTGCCCGCCACCCGCGCCGCCCGGAC
>NZ_NHSD01000151.1 GCF_016653255.1 Rhodobaculum claviforme | reverse complement strand
GTCAGCCCCAGATACCGCCCCAGCCCCAGCGGCGCCCGCGCCAGCAACGCCGATCCGCCCACGTCCGGCACCAGGCCGATCCCGCACTCCGGCATCGCCACGCGGGTGCTGTCGCCCACCACCCGGTGGCTGACGTGACAGCCCAGCCCCACGCCGCCGCCCATCACGAAGCCCTGCATCAGGCTGACGACCGGCTTGGGATACGCCCCCAGCCGCGCATTCATGCGGTACTCGTCGCGCCAGAAGGCCCGCGCGGGGCCGTAGTCGCCGCGGCTGCCGGTGGCGTGCATCTCGGCGATGTCGCCGCCGGCGCAGAAGGCGCGGTCGCCCTCGGCATCCAGGATGACGACGGCGACGGCCGGATCGCTGGCCCAGGCCCGCAGCGCGGCGTCGATGCGTGTCACCATGCCGTGGCCCAGCGCGTTCAGCGCCCTGGGACGGGTCAGGGTGATGCGCCCGGCGCGGCCTTCGGTGCGGATGGCGACGTCGGCGGTGGCGCTCATGCCCCGGCCTTCAGCATGTCGCGCGCCACGATCAGGCGCATGATCTCGTTGGTGCCCTCCAGGATCTGGTGGACGCGCAGGTCGCGCACGATCTTCTCGATCCCGTAATCCGCGAGGTATCCGTAGCCGCCATGCAGCTGCAGGCAGGCATCGGCGACGCGGCTGCCGGCCTCGGTCACGAACTTCTTGGCCATGGCGCAGTGCTTGGTCGCGTCGCGGGTGCCCGCGTCGTATTTCCACGCGGCCTGATACAGGAACACCCGCGCGGCCTGCAGCTCGATCTCGCACTCCGCCAGGCGGAACTGCAGCGCCTGGAACTGGTCCAGTGTCTGGCCGAAGGCGCGGCGTTCGGCCATGTAGCGCTGCGTCGCCTCCAGCGCCGCCTGCGCGGCGCCCAGCGAACACGCCGCGATGTTCAGCCGCCCCCCGTCGAGGCCCGCCATGGCGTAGCGAAAGCCCGCCCCCTCCTCGCCGATCAGGTCATGGACGGGGACCGGGCAGCCGTCCATCTGCACCTGCCGGGTGGGCTGCGACCGCCAGCCCATCTTGTCCTCCAGCCCGCCGAAGGACAGCCCCTCCGCGCCGTCGTGCAGCAGATAGGCCGAGATCCCCTTCGGCCCCTCGCCGCCCGATCGCGCCATGACGATATAGGCGTCCGAATACCCGCCGCCCGAGATGAACGCCTTGGTCCCCGTCAGCCGCCAGCCGTCGTTGGTCCGCTCGGCCCTGGTGCGCAGCGCGGCGGCATCCGAGCCCGAGCCGGGCTCGGTCAGGCAGTAGGACAGCACGGTGTCCATGCTCAGCGCGCCGGGCAGCACGCGGGCCTTCAGATCGTCCGAACCGAAGCGGTCGATCATCGCCGCGCACATGTTGTGGATCGACAGGAACGCCGCGACCGAGGCGCAGGACCGGCTGAGCGCCTCGAACACCAGCACGGCATCCAGCCGCGACAGCCCCGCCCCGCCCGCGCCCTCGGACACATAGAGGCCGCCGAATCCGAGCTCCGCCAGCCGCGGCCACAGATCGCGCGGGATCGTCCCCTCCCCCTCCCAGGTGCGGGCGTGCGGGGCGATGTGATCGGCCCCGAACCCCGCCGCCATGTCGGCGATCGCCTGCTGTTCCTCGGTCAGCGCAAAGTCCATCGACGTCCCTCCCCGGTTGCGACGGTTCCCCGGACGGGGTGCCGGGTTTTTCGCTTGGGATCAATTGATTCCTGCATGCAGCCGGCCCGCCGCAGCGGCCCGGACCGGTGCGCGCCAGCGGATGGGACTGCCGGCGAAAACACAATTACCGCGACCGGGATCGGCTTTCAGATCGCCTGAAGATTGAAATGAAGACCTCCGGCGCATTACCCGGACGGACTACAACCTTTGCGTAGCCGCGAGGGATAGTTTCCATCAGGGATTGTATTTCAAGGCTAATCCGAATTTTTCTTGTCGAATCGTGTCAAAAACGACATAGAAGAAGACGCGGTTACACGAAAGAGGTCTGATTACGCCGGGGTAACAGTGTGCTGGTTATAGTGCTTGGGTACAGGGTTCCCCTCCCGGCGACGATCAGTGCGCCCGATGAGTGAAGCATGTACAGGGTTATGTTGGCGCCAGTAACGGCGTAGAGCTGCCTCGTTCGGCAGACAGAAAAACTCTTGTAATCGTGGGGAAGAAGCTCCTGTCGTCGGGAGGGGAATCTTGACCCCGGGTCCGGGGTCCTGGAACGGAGGCGTGAAGGCGGCGCTTTTCTTTTCGTTCTCTCATGGTTGGGGGGGCGGTGTGTATCCTGTCGATGGTGCATTGGCAGGTTTGACCAGTAGTGCAGGGTGTGTGAGTTGCGTAACACGAATGGGTTCGCGGCATATGCCGCAGGTATCGCGATGCTCTTTGCAGGGGCCACGGCGGCGTCGGCAGCTTCGATCACAGTATCGGAGATTGGCGACAGTTCCTTTGTCGGAAACATCAGCTTCAGCCAGACAACGGGGACGTTCGACTCGATCTCGGCGGGTGGCTTCCTTTTCTCCCCGGTCAGGTTGGTCTCGGGCGCGGGCGCCGGAAACTGCGCAATCGGCGCAAGCACTTCCTGCCTTGCGTTCAACCAGAACGAAACCACCACGATGACAACCGACCCCGCCGGGCCGGCATTCAACCTGAACGCGCTGTCCTTCGTTCTGGTCGGCAATACGGCTGAACTGTCGGTGCTGAACCTGGCATTCGACGGAGGCGAGGACGGCAACGTGATCGTGAACGTCGCGACGCCGAAAGATCGGGACTGCTTGGTGGACCTGTGTGCAGAGCACAACACTTGGTACAAGCTTGATTTCGGTGGCCACGCCGACAACGTCACCCGTATTGTTTTCGACAACACGGGAGAGGGAAACCTCCGTATCGGTGCCATCGATGCAACCAGCACGTCGGTGATCCCGCTTCCGGCCGCGGGCTGGCTCCTGCTTGGCGGGCTGGGCGCGCTGGGCGCGCTGGGTCATCGCAAGCGCAAGGTGACCGCCTGATCCGGGGCGGAGGCCGGACATACGGAAAGGGCGTCGCAGGAATGCGGCGCCCTTTTCGTTCGATTGCCTCCGGAAGGGTTGGCCGGGGGGCGTGCCCCCCGACCACCGGCGTCAGTCCATCGCGCGGAAGTGGAACTCGCCGCCCTCTTTCAGCCCGGAGGGCCAGCGCGAGGTGACCGTCTTGGTCCGGGTGTAGAACCGGAACGCATCCGGGCCGTGCTGGTTGAGGTCGCCGAAGCCCGACTTCTTCCACCCGCCAAAAGTGTGATACGCCAGCGGCACGGGGATCGGCACGTTGATCCCGATCATCCCCACATTCACCCGGTTGGCGAAGTCGCGCGCGGTATCGCCGTCGCGGGTAAAGATCGCGGTGCCGTTGCCGTATTCGTGGTCCATCGCCAGCTTCAGCGCCTCCTCATAGGTCTGGGCGCGCACGGTGCACAGGACCGGGCCGAAGATCTCCTGGCGGTAGATTTCCATGTCGGGGGTGACATGGTCGAACAGATGGGGGCCGACGAAGAAGCCGTCCTCATAGCCCTGCAGGTTGAAGTTGCGGCCATCGACGACCAGCTTGGCGCCCTGCTCCACGCCGGACTCCACCAGACCCAGCACGCGGCGCTTGGCCTCGGCCGTGACCAGCGGGCCGTAGTCGACGTCGTTGCCGCCGGTGTAGGGGGCGATCTTGAGCTTCTCGATCCGGGGCACCAGCTTCTCGATCAGCTTGTCGGCGGTGCCATCGCCCACCGGCACCGCGACCGAGATCGCCATGCACCGCTCGCCCGCCGCGCCATAGCCCGCGCCCACCAGCGCGTCGGCCGCCTGGTCCATGTCGGCGTCGGGCATGATGATCATGTGGTTCTTGGCGCCGCCGAAGCACTGCACCCGCTTGCCGTTGGTGCAGCCGCGGCCATAGATGTATTCCGCGATCGGGGTCGATCCGACGAAGCCGATGGCCGCCACGGTGGGGTTGTCGAGGATGGCGTCCACCGCCTCCTTGTCGCCGTTGACGACCTGCAGGATGCCGTCGGGCAGGCCTGCCTCCTTCAGCAGTTCGGCCAGCATCAGCGGCACGGACGGATCACGCTCGGACGGCTTGAGGATGAAGGCGTTGCCGCAGGCGATGGCGGGCGCAAGCTTCCACATCGGGATCATGGCGGGGAAGTTGAAGGGCGTGATGCCCGCGGCCACGCCCAGCGGCTGGCGCATGGAGTACATGTCGATGCCGGGGCCGGCGCTGTCGGTGAAGTCACCCTTGAGCATCTGCGGCGCGCCGATGCAGAACTCTACGACCTCCAGGCCGCGCTGCACGTCGCCCTTGGCGTCGGGGATGGTCTTGCCATGCTCGCGCGACAGCGCCTCGGCCAGCTTGTCCATGTCACGGTTGAGAAGGCGCACGAACTCCATCAGCACGCGCGCGCGCCGCTGCGGGTTGGTCGCACCCCATTTCGGCTGGGCCTTGGCGGCCGAGGCGACAGCGGCGTCCAGCTCGGCCGTGGAGGCCAGCGGCACGCGGGCCTGCACCTCGCCGGTGGCGGGGTTGAAGACGTCGGCAAAGCGCCCCGAGGTGCCCTTGACGTGGGCGCCGTCGATCCAGTGGGTCAGTTCCTGCATGGTATCCTCCCGAAACCGTCGCATAAGTGCATGGGGCCGGAGCATAGGCTTGCGGAATTGCCCTGCAAAGGGGCAGGGTTTCAAACCGGCATTGCAGATCTGCAAGGGGGGTCGATGCGGCCAGACTGGGACGATCTGCGGGTGTTCCTCGCGCTTGCACGGGGCGAGAGCCTGGGCCGCGCCGGCCGCGCGCTGCGCTGCGATCCGGCCACCGTGGGCCGCCGCGTCGCCCGCCTGGAGGAGGCGCTGGGCACCCGGCTGTTCCAGCGCTCGGCCCAGGGCTATACCCTGACGGAGGAGGGCGCGCGCCTGCGCCCCGCCGCCGAGCGCGCCGAGGAAGCCGTGGCCGAGGGGCTGGAGGCGCTGACCGGCGGCCATGGCCCCGGCGGGATCACCGGGACGGTGCGCATCGGGGCGCCGGACGGATGCGCGAACTATCTGCTGCCGCAGGTGCTGGCGGCGATCTGCGACGCCAATCCGGGGCTGGAGGTGCAGCTGGTGTCGTTGCCGCGGGTGTTCAACCTGTCGCGGCGCGAGGCCGACATGGCCATCGCCGTCAGCCGCCCCACCGCCGGACGGCTGAGCGTGCGCAAGATCACCGACTACCGCCTGCATCTGGCGGCGAGCCGCGCCTATCTGGCCGCCCACCCGGCGATCCGCACCCGCAGCGATCTGCGTGCCCACCGCATCGTCGGCTACATCCCCGACATGATCCACGACCGCGAACTCGACTATCTGTCCGAGATCGGCGCCGAGGCGGTGCCGCTGGCGTCGAACTCGGTGCCGGTGCAGCTGAACTGGCTGCGGCAGGGGGCCGGGGTGGGGATCGTGCACGCCTTTGCCCTGCCCTTCGCGCCGGAGCTGGAGCGGGTGCTGGGCGCGGAGGTCGCGCTGACCCGCAGCTTCTGGCTGATCCGCCACGCCGCCGACGCCCGCATCGCGCGGCTGAACCGGTTCGCCCGCGCGCTGGCGCTTGGCCTGCGCCGCGAGGTCGCCCGGCTGGAGGGCGGCCTGAGCCCGCGCGACAGCACCCTTGACAGGGCGGGCGGGCGTGCGGACGGTAAAAGCTGAGGCTGAAAGGGAGGTTTCCGCCATGCTGGTCCACCAGATCCTGCGCAACAAGCGCACGGGCGACACGGTGACGACGGTCACGCCGGGCAGCACCGTGGCGGACGCCGCGCGCCTGCTGTCGAAGAACCGTATCGGCGCGCTTGTGGTCACCGAGGACGACATCACCCCCGCCGGCATCCTGTCGGAACGCGACATCGTGCGCGAGATCGGCCGCCGCGGGACCGACTGCCTGGAAGATCACGTCAGCGCCATGATGACCCGCGAGGTCGTGACCTGCGGCGTGGAGGACCTGGCCGACATGGTGCTGGCGCGCATGACCGAACGCCGCATCCGCCACATGCCGGTGATGCGCGACGGGCGGATGATCGGTCTCATCTCCATCGGCGACGTGGTCAAGGCGCGCCTAGACGAGCTGTCGATGGAGAAGGAAGCCCTCAAGGGCATGATCATGGGCTACTGACGCCGCCCCCCGGGGCCGTGATGGCGCGTGCCTTGCCAAGCCACCGCCCCGCGGATAGGTTGCCCCCTGAGCGGGACGGCCCAAGGGGTGCGTCCCCGAACGACTGTTTGCGTGACGCCGCCGGCGCGGGGGCGCCGCGCCCGTCACACAAGAGGATGCGATGTTCGTCAGTCCCGCCTATGCCCAGGACGCCGGTGCCGCCGGTGCCTTTGTCAGCCTGCTGCCGCTGGTCCTGATCTTTCTGATCATGTGGTTTCTGCTGATCCGCCCCCAGCAGAAAAAACTCAAGGAACACAAGAACATGGTCGATGCGCTGCGGCGCGGTGACCAGGTCGTGACCCAGGGCGGGCTGATCGGCAAGATCGTCAAGGTCAAGGAAGACGGCGAGCTGGAAGTCGAGATCGCCCAGGGCGTGAAGGTGCGCGTGCTGCGCCACACCATCCAGACCGTCATGTCCAAGACCGAGCCCGCCACCGAGGCCTGAGCCCGGCGGGGCATCGACCGACGCCCGCGCCCCGGCGCCGGGCCGCCGAGTGGGAGTCGTCATGCTCTATATCCCGACCTGGCAGCGGGTGATGATCTGGGCCCTCGTGGCGCTGGGCCTGATCCTTGCCGCGCCCAACCTGTTCTATGACCGGGTGGAGCGCCACAACGACGCCCTGCGCGTGATCGAGGCGCAGGGCCCGTCGCCCGAGGCCGAGGCCGAGCGCGGCCTCTGGCCGGACTGGATGCCGTCGCGCATCGTCAACCTCGGCCTCGACCTGCGCGGCGGCGCCCATCTGCTGGCCGAGGTGCAGGTCGCCGACGTCTATGCCAACCGCATCGACGCGCTGTGGCCCGACGTGCGCGACGCGCTGCGCACCGAACGGACGAGCGTCGGCAACATCCGCCGCGTGCCCAGCCCCGACCCGGCCGAACTGCGGGTCCAGATCTCGGAGCCCGCGGGCATGGCCCGTGCACTGGAGGTGGTGCGCGACCTTGCCCGTCCGGTGTTCAGCTTCACCGGCGCGGGGAACCGCGACCTCGACATCAGCGCGGACGGGGACGAGATTGTCGTCACCCTGTCGGCGGCCGAACGCGCCGCCACCGACGACCGCACCATGCAGCAGTCGCTGGAGATCATCCGCCGCCGCGTCGACGAGGCCGGCACCCGCGAGCCGACCATCCAGCGCCAGGGCACCGACCGCATCCTGATCCAGGTCCCCGGCATCGGCTCGGCGGCCGAGCTGAAGGCGCTGATCGGCACCACTGCGCGGCTGGCCTTTCACCACGTCGAAGGCACCGCCAGCGACGCCGCGGACCCGCCCGGCCCGGGCAACATGATCGTGCCGTCGGCCGACGAGCCGGGGCTGTACTACATCGTGCAGCAGACACCGGTGGTGTCGGGCGAGCAGCTGGTGGACGCACAACCCGCCTTCGACCAGAACAACCGCCCCGCCGTGAACTTCCGCTTCAACGCGCAGGGCGGACGGGCGTTCGGCGAATACACCGCCGGCAACATCGGCCGCCCCTTTGCCATCGTCCTCGACAACGAGGTCGTGTCCGCCCCCACCATCCAGAGCCACATCTCGGGCGGGTCGGGCATCATCACCGGCCGCTTCACGGTGGAGGAATCGACCCAGCTCGCGGTCCTGCTGCGCTCCGGGGCCCTGCCGGCCGAGATGGTGTTCCTCGAGGAACGCACCGTCGGTCCCGAACTGGGCCAGGACAGCATCGATGCGGGCCAGGTCGCGGCCGCGGTCGCGCTGACGGCGGTGCTGGGGTTCATGATCCTCAGCTACGGGCTGTTCGGGATCATCGCGTGCCTCGCGCTGCTGTTCAACATCGCGATGATCTTTGCGCTGCTCTCGCTGGTCGGCGCCACGCTGACGCTGCCGGGGATCGCGGGGATCGTGCTGACCATCGGCATGGCCGTGGACGCCACCGTCCTGATCTTCGAGCGTATCCGCGAGGAGTTGCGCACCGCCAAGGGCCCCGCCCGCGCCATCGAGCTCGGGTTCGAAAAGGCGCTCTCGGCGATCCTCGATGCCAACATCACCACCTTCATCACGGCGGTGATCCTGTTCGCCATGGGCTCGGGCCCGGTGCGCGGCTTTGCCGTCACGCTGGGGCTGGGGATCGTGACGTCGGTGTTCACGGCGATCTTCGTGACCCGCAGCATGATCGTGTTCTGGTTCGAACGCCGCCGCCCCCGCACCGTCACGCTCTGACCCCCCTGC
>NZ_NHSD01000150.1 GCF_016653255.1 Rhodobaculum claviforme | reverse complement strand
GACCTTGGCGCAGCTTCGAGGCCGTCGAATACGCCACGCTGGAATGGGTCGACTGGTTCAACAACCGCCGTCTGCTGGAGCCCATCGGGAATATACCGCCAGCCGAAGCCGAGGCAAACTTCTACGCCGCTCTGGAAACTAAACCCATGGCCGCGTAACTAAATGAAATCAGCCTCCGACAAACCCGGCGCGGTTCAGAGGGCCTGGCGACATCCTTCTTCAGGGCTGCAAATTCCGGCCAGATCGGTACGCTGCTGGCCATTGCCGGGGACTGCCGTGACAGCGCCTCCCGCATTGGGGCCTTCCTTGGCGCCAGTGGCAGCCAGGCGCTCATTCCCGCATCCACCGGCGCCGCACGCTTTCCGCCGGATCCGGATCGCGGGCCGCCTGCACCACCGAAACGCCCCGCTTCGTCACGGGCTCCACAGCGTCGATCTTGAACGCGCGGGTGAACTCCCGTCTCACCATCTCCGACCTCCGATCCCTTGGTCACGATCTTGTCTTCGTGTCCACCGAACCGGCAGCAGGCCCCTCGCCAACCCTGGCCTGCAGGCGCGCGCGCGCCTTCAGCGCACCCTCCGCCGCCATCAGGGCCCGGCCTCGCCACCCAGCCAGCCGGTGGACCGGCACGTTCACCGACGGCAATGGTCGAAAGATGTCATTCCTGGGTGCTCAGTCCTGCGCCATCAGGAACTCCGCAACTGCCTGGAAGGCTGGCAGCGAGGTGGGATCGATGAGGGCGTTTTGCGCCTGCGGGAAGGAGGCGAAGCGCACCACGACCATCTCGGCGGTGGGGTCGACGTAGATGGTCTGGCCATGCACGCCGCGTGCGGCGAAGGCGCCGTGGTCGTTGTGGAACACCCACCACTGGCTGGTGTAGCTGCCGTTCGGGAGGGTGGGGTAGCCCGAGAACCTGGCGGGGTCGCCGCCGGCGCGGATGCGGGCCACGACCTCGGCCGGGAACAGCCGCGTGCCCGCGATCTCGCCCCCGTCCAGCATCACAAGGCCCAGCCGTGCGAGGTCGCGCAGCCCGAGGCTCAGCCCGCCGCCGGCAAAGGGCACGCCCCGGCCGTCCACGGCCATATAGGCGTCCTGCTCGGCGCCCATGCGCCGCCACAGCCGCTCGGACGCCAGATCCGCCACCGAGCGCTGCGCGGTGCGCGCGATGATCCAGCCCAGCATGTCGGAGTTGATCGTGCGGTAATGGAAGGCTTCGCCATGCGCGCCCTCGGGGCGCACCTGCATCAGGTACTCCCAGTAGCCATCGGGGCCCGTGTGGCCCTCGGGTTTGGGAAACGGGCTCGCGGCGGCGGAATAGCGCCAGATGTCGGCGTCGGGGTCGGCGTAGTCCTCGGAGAAGGCCACGCCCGTGGTCATGTCCATCACCTGCCGGACGGTCGCGTCGGCAAAGGCGCTGCCGGCGATCTCGGGGATGATGTCGACGACAAGGGCCGTGTCGTCCAGCGCGCCCTCGACCACCAGGATCTCGGCCAGAAGCCCGGTGACGGATTTGGTCATGGACATGGCGGCGTGCTGGCCATCCTCGGCCAGGCATCCGGAATAGCGTTCATAGACCACGCGGCCGCGGTGCAGGATCGCGATTCCGTCGGTGTAGTTGGCGTCGAGCGACGCCGCCCAGGTCATGTCCTCCTCGGCGCCGATGGGGCGGAAGGTCAGCGCGTCGATGGCCGCGCGCATCTCGGCAAAGGCGACCGGCGGCAGCGTGTCCAGCGGCACGGGCGCGCCGAGGCCACGGCCGAGCTGCACCGTCGGCAGGAACTGCCGCAGGTGGCACACCGACCAGCGCAGGCGCGGAAAGCTGAAGTAGACCGCGTCGGGCTGGGTGATGAGCCGGTCGGGCGGCGGCGGAAATCCCTGCATCCAGCCCATGACGCGCGGGTCGGACTCCTGCGCCGAGAGCGGGGCGTCCTGCGCGGCGGCGGACGACATGACACCCGCAAGGGCGAGGGCGGCGACAAGCCTCGGCATCGGAAAAGTCATTGGCGCGGCCTCCGCTCCATTCAGCTCCTGCCCTCTGGAGAGGGCACCGAGTCAGCCACCCCTGGCAAGCACAGACCCGCCTCGTGGCCCCGGCCGCTCCCGAATGATCGCCCGGATCACCCGCGAGACGCGGCCCTGTCCCCCGCAGGCCGCGCGGTGTTGCCATGCGGCCGGTCCCGAGCCTTGATACCGGGGAACGACCGCCACGGCCCGGGTCGACCGGGATCGCAGGCGTTGCGGAGCACGCCGGCGCAGGTCCCACGGATGGACGACACGCCGGGTCTCGCTTCGGCCGGTGCAATGACCAGGCCGGTCGCGCGGTGCGATGTCGTCGTTCAGCCCGGGGCCGGGTCGGCGACCGCACCCGCGCTGATGGCCGTTCGGCCGCGCCCGTCACACTCGGCCCTGGCGGTAGCCCCGCGCAACGCGGACCCCTGTCCGGCGCGACGAACACCCCTGTTGGACACGCCGCCGATACCGGATCACAGGGCGATCCTGGCGGGCTGAAGCCATGCGGCGCGCCGCGCGCCCACCGCCTGGGCCACGCTGTCGTGACCCGCCGCCGCCAGTGCCGCATCCAGGCCGCCCAGGATGTCGCCCACCAGCGACAGGCCCCGCGTGCTCAGCGCGGTATAGAGCTGCACCGCAACGGCGCCCGCATGGATCTTGGCCAGCGCGTCCTCGGCCGAGGCGACACCGCCCACCCCGATCAGCGGCATCCGCCCATCCGTCAGGGCCGACAGCCGCGCCAGCACACGGGTGGAGGGCGCAAACAGCGGCCGCCCCGACAGACCGCCCGCCTGGTCCGCGTGCCGCCCCCGCAGACCGCTGCGCGCCAGCGTGGTGTTGGTGGCAACGATGGCGTGGATGCCCGCATCGGTCGCCACCTCGGCGATCTGTTCCAGGGCGGCGTCGTCCAGATCCGGCGCGATCTTCAGGAACACCGGGATCGGCCGCGCCAGCCCCGCGCGCGCGGCCATCACCCGCTCCAGCAGCGCGGCGAGGGCGGCGGGCCCCTGGAGGTCGCGCAACCGCTCGGTGTTGGGGGAGCTGACATTGACGGTGGCGAAATCGACATGCGGGCCCAGCCGCGTCAGCACGGCGGCGAAGTCCCCCGCGCGATCCTCGCTGTCCTTGTTGGCGCCCAGGTTCACCCCCACCGGCGGGCCGCTGGCGGGCCTGCGCTCCAGCCGCGCCGCCACCGCCTCGGCACCGTCGTTGTTGAAGCCGAAGCGGTTGATGACCGCGCCATCCTGCGGCAGGCGGAACAGGCGCGGGCGGGGGTTGCCGGGCTGCGGGCGCGGCGTCACCGCGCCGATCTCCAGAAACCCGAAGCCCGCGCGCGACAACGGCGCCAGCGCCACGGCGTTCTTGTCGAAGCCCGCCGCCAGCCCCAGCGGATTGTCCAGCCGCAGCCCCGCCACCGTCACCGCCAGCCGGGGCGACGCCACCGGCGCAGGCATCGGCACCACCCCCGCCCGAAGCGCCGTCAGCGCCAGCCCATGCGCCCGCTCGGGGTCGATCCGCGCCAGCACCGCCAGCCCCGCCCGTTCGATCAGCCCTGTCATGGCACCTCCGCCTCCGTCACCACCGACAGCCCGTCGCACTCGGCCACCGAAATTCCCTGCGCACGGCCCTTCAGCCCCGCGAACAGCGCAGCCCCCGTCCCGGTGAGGAACGCCTGCGCCCCCAGCCGCACCAGCGCGTCATAGAGCGCGGCCCGCCGGTTGTCATCCAGATGCGCCGCGACCTCGTCCAGCAGCAGGATCGGGGGGGTGCCGTCGTCAGCCGCCAGCGCGCGGGCATTCGCCAGCACCAGCGCGATCAGCAGCGCCTTCTGCTCGCCGGTGGAGCACTGCTCGGCCGGGACGCCCTTGGCGGTGTAGACCGCGCGCAGGTCGGCGCGGTGCGGGCCGGCCAGCGTGCGCCCGGCAGCCATGTCGCGGCGCCGCCCGTCGGCCAGCGCGCGGGCCAGCGCGCCCGCATCCTCGGGCGGGGCGGTGCCGTCCGGGCCGGTCAGCGTCAGCGCGGCCGCCGGAAAGGCGCCATCCTCGGCCACCGCCGCAAGGCGGGCCAGCGCATGGCGGCGGTTGGCGGCGACCTCGGCGCCCGCGCGGGCCATCTGCGCCTCCAGCGCCGCGTACCAGCGCGCATCCTCCACCCCGTCGCGCAGCAGGCGGTTACGCTCGCGCATCGCCTTGTCATAGGCGAGCGCCGCCTCGGCGTGCGCGGGCGTGAAGCTGAGCGCCATGCGGTCGAGGAACCGGCGCCGCCCCTCGGCGCCTTCGATCCACAGCCGGTCCATCGCCGGGGTCAGCCACAGCATGCGCACGATACGGCCCAGCGCGGCCTGCGGTCCGGGCTTGTCGTCAATGGTGACGGTGCGGGGGCGGCCGGGTTCGGCCCAGGTGGCCACCGCATGGCCCGCCAGCGCCGCCGTCAGCTTCCAACCGACCGCTTCGGGGGTGCGCGCCAGCGCCTCGGCCGGGGCGGCGCGCAGGCCGCGCCCGGGCGACAGCAGCGACACCGCCTCCAGAATGTTGGTCTTTCCCGCGCCGTTCGGCCCCCAGATCGCCACCGGGCGCCCGTCGAACACCAGCCGCGCCTGCCGGTGCGATCGGAAATGCGACAGCGTCAGGACGGAGAGGCGGTCGCTGGCCGTCACACCCGCATCGGCATCACGACATAGATCGCCGAGGGATCGCCGCCCTCGCGCATCAGGGTGGGGTCGCCGGGGGCGTTGAACAGGAACACCGCGTTCTCGCGGTCGACCTGGCCCGCGATCTCCAGCAGGTACTTGGCGTTGAAGCCGATCTCCAGGCGTTCGTCGGCATAGGCGACCGCCAGCTCCTCCTCGGCGGTGCCGCTGTCGGGGGCGGTGACGGACAGCACCAGCCGGTCGTCCTCCAGCACCAGCTTCACCGCGCGGGAGCGTTCGGACGACACCGTCGCGACCCGGTCCACGGCGCGGGCGAATTCGGCGGCGTCCACCTCCAGCCGGCGGGTGTTGGCGGTGGGGATCACGCGGCTGTAGTCGGGGAATGTGCCGTCGATGACCTTGGAGGTCAGGGTGATCTCGGCGGTGGCAAAGCGCAGCTTGGTCTCGGACACCGAGACCGCGATCTCGGCCTCGTCGTCCTCCAGCAGCTTGCGCAGCTCGCCCACGGTCTTGCGCGGAACGATCACGCCGGGCATGTCCGCGGCCCCTTCGGGCAACGGCGCATCGACGCGCGCCAGCCGGTGGCCGTCGGTGGCCACGCAGCGCAGGGCCGGGCCGTCCTCTCCGGTCGCGACGTGGAGATAGACACCGTTGAGGTAGTAGCGCGTCTCCTCGGTGGAGATCGCGAACTTCGACTTGTCGAACAGCCGACGCAGATCGCGCGCGGGCGCGGTGAAGTTCGATCCGTATTCGGCCGAGGCCATCACCGGAAAGTCTTCCTTCGGCAGGGTCGCCAGCTGGAAGCTGGAGCGCCCGGCCCGCACGTTCAGCCGCCCCGAGGTGGGATCGTCCGACAGCTGCACCAGCGCGCCCTCGGGCAGCTTGCGCACGATTTCATGCAGCAGCACCGCCGACACGGTGACCGCGCCGGGCTGGTCCACCTGCGCAGGCACTCGGTCCACGACCTCGATGTCCAGATCGGTGGCGCGGAAGCTGACGGCGTCGCCCTCCGCCTCGATCAGCACATTGGCAAGGATGGGGATGGTGTTGCGCCGCTCCACCACCGACTGGGCCTGTCCGATCGCGCGCGACAGCGGCCCGCGTTCGATGCTGATCTTCATGGCCAACTCCCTCGTGCCGTCTTCCGGTGGACCCCCGCCCGGGCCGCAGAGCCTTAGCGAAATCGGGGGCGCGGACAAGGGGGGCCGGGGGCAAAGCGGCCGATTTCACCGGCCTGTGGCACGCAGCGCGCGGATCAGGGACCGGCGGCAAAACGGCCGTAGCCGCCGCCCGCGAACACCAGCGGCGCCCCGTCGCCCAGCGCGCTGCGCAGGACGCGGCCCACCACGATGCTGTGGTCGCCGCCATCATGGGCGGCATGCAGCGCACAGTCGAACCGCGCCAGCACCCCCGGCAGGCACGGCACCCCCTCGGGCGACAGCGTCTCGGGGATGGCATCGAAGGTGCCGGGGCCCGAGGCGAAGCGGCGCGACAGCTCCATCTGGTCCGCGCCCAGAACATGGATCGAGAAATGCGCCGCGTCCGCGAAATGCGCAAACCGCCGCGAGCCGCGCGCCGGGCACCACAGCACCAGCGGCGGATCGAGCGAGACCGAGGTGAAGCTGTTGGCCGTGATCCCCACCGGCCCCATGTCCGAGGCCACGGTCACCACGGTCACCCCGGTTGCGAACCGGCCCAGCGCATCGCGCAGCAGTCGCGCCGTCTCCGGCCCCGGCGTGAACTCCAAAGCCTCGCCCCCCTTGACCGGCATGAACCCCATGGCGCTGTCCCCTTGTGTGTGCCTGCCGCGAGTTAACCCCGCGGCGAGTGACGACAAGGCCGCGGATCAGTCCTCCATCGCCTCCAGCTCGTCGATGAGGCCGGCAATCATCTCCAGCCCCTTGTCCCAGAACGCAGGATCGCCCGCATCCAGCCCGAACGGCGCCAGCAATTCGCGGTGGTGGCGCGACCCGCCCGCCGCCAGCATGTCGTAATACTTGGGGATGAACTCCGCGCCCGCCTCCTCGTAGGCGGCATAGAGCGCGTTCACCAGCCCGTCGCCAAAGGCATAGGCGTAGACATAGAACGGCGAGTGCACGAAATGCGGGATGTAGGCCCAGAACGTCTCGTAGCCGTCCATGAACTCGAACACCGGCCCGAGGCTCTCGGCCTGCACGCTCATCCACAGCGCGTTGATGTCGTCGGGCGTCATCTCGCCCTCGCGGCGCGCGGCGTGCAGCTTGCACTCGAAGTCGTAGAACGCGATCTGGCGCACGACGGTGTTGATCATGTCCTCGACCTTGCCCGCCAGCAGGGTCTTGCGCTCGGCCCTGGTCCTGGCGTTCGCCAGCAGGCGGCGGAAGGTCAGCATCTCGCCGAACACGCTCGCGGTTTCCGCCAGCGTCAGGGGCGTGGAGGACAGCAGCTCCCCCTGCCCCGCCGCCAGCCGCTGGTGCACGCCGTGGCCCAGCTCATGCGCCAGCGTCATCACGTCGCGCGGTTTTCCAAGGTAGTTCAGCATGATGTAGGGATGCACATCCGTCACCGTGGGATGCGCGAAGGCGCCGGGCGCCTTGCCCGGCTTCACGCCAGCGTCGATCCAGCCGCGCTCGAAGAACGGCTCCGCCAGCTCGGCGATGCGCGGATCGAACTCGGCGAAGGCCCCCATCACCGTCTCGCGGGCCTCATCCCAGCCGATGGTGCGCGCAGGCTCCATCGGCAGCGGCGCGTTGCGGTCCCAGACCTGCAACTTGTCCAGCCCCATCCACTTCGCCTTCAGCGCATAATACCGGTGCGACAGCCGCGGATAGGCCGACACCACCGCATCGCGCAGCGCCTGCACCACCTCGGGCTCCACATGGTTGGACAGGTGGCGCGCGTGTTGCGGGCTGGGCATCTTGCGCCAGCGGTCCTCGATCTCCTTGCCCTTGGCCAGCGTGTTGTGCACCCGCGCAAACAACCGCAGATGCTGGCGGAAGCCATCGGCCAGCGCATGCGCCGCCGCCTCGCGCCGCGCACGGTCCGGATCGGTCAACAGGTTGAGGGTGGATTCGAGCGCCATCCCCTCACCGTCGACATCGAACTCCATGCCCGCCATCGTCTCGTCGAACAGCCGGTTCCAGGCCGCGGCGCCCACCGTGGACTGATCGTGCAGGAAGCGCTCCAGCTCGTCCGACAGCTGGTGCGGGCGCATCGCGCGCATGCGGTCAAAGACGGGCTTGTAGCGCGCCAGCTCCGGGTCGCCGAACAGCGCGTCAAAGGTCGCGTCGTCCAGCCGGTTGACCTCCAGCCGGAAGAACACCAGCGGCGTGGTGTGCGCCGTCAGGCGGTCCTGTGCGTCGGCCATCGCCTTGGCGCGGGCCGGGTCGATGGTGTTCTGGTAATACCGCAGGCCCACGAACGACATCAGCCGCCCGGCGACCACGTCGATCCGCTCGTAGCGCCGTACACACTCCAGGAACCCCGCCGGGTCCAGCTCCGCCAGACGGCCCTCGTAATCCGTGGCAAAGCTGCGGCAGGCCTCCTCCAGCCACGCCATGTCGCGGGTGAATTCCGGCGCGTCGGGCGCGGGGTACAGATCGCTCAGATCCCACTCCGGCAGACCCTCCAGCCCCCCGGCCCCGCCGGCGGCGGCATTCGCGTCAAGAACGGGTCGGGTCATGGGCACTCTCCGGAAGCTGGACTGGAGAAGAGGGATAGGCCAACCCCACCCC
>NZ_NHSD01000149.1 GCF_016653255.1 Rhodobaculum claviforme | reverse complement strand
GCGAGCTGGTAGTCCTGTTCGCGCAGCCGGGCGGTTTCCTCGACCATGCGGCGCTCCTCCTCCAGCATGCGCTGTTCGTCCTCGGACATGGAATCGTTGAGCAGGCTGCCGCGCAGCTGCGATTCGGAGCGCTGCGGCCGGGTGGGGCCGTTGTCGTCCTCGATGTCGCGGCGGGGGGGCTGTTCGACCACGATGTCGGGCGACACGCCCAGCGCCTGGATCGACCGCCCCGACGGTGTGTAGTACCGCGAGGTCGTCAGCCGCATCGCCCCTTCGCCACGCAGCGGGATCACCGTCTGGACCGACCCCTTGCCGAAGCTGCGGGTGCCCACGACCACCGCCCGCCGGTGATCCTGAAGCGCACCCGCGACGATTTCCGACGCCGAGGCCGAGCCGCCGTTGATCAGCACCACCATCGGGCGGCCCTCGATCAGATCGCCCGCGGTCGCGTTGAAGCGTTCGCCGTCCTCGGGGTTACGGCCCCGCGTGGAGACGATCTCACCCTGGTCGAGGAACGCGTCCGACACCCGAATCGCCTGCGTCAGAAGCCCGCCGGGGTTGTTGCGCAGATCGAGCACCACGCCCGAGACCGCATCGAGGCCACCGGCCTCCTCGATCGCCTCGGCCAGGCCGTCGCGCAGGTTGGGCCATGTCTGGTCGTTGAAGGTCGTGACCCGCGCAACCACCGCGTCGTTCTCCAGCCGCACGCGCGCGGCCGTCAGCCGGATGGTGTCGCGCACGATGGAGACGTCGAACGGCTCGGTCCGGCCCTCGCGCACCACGGTGATGACGATTTCCGACCCCACCGGGCCGCGCATCAGCTCCACCGCCTGGTCCAGCGTCATGCCCATCACCGCCTCGCCGTCGACGGCGGTGATGAAGTCCCCGGCCTCGATCCCGGCGGCGTCGGCGGGTGTCCCGTCGATCGGCGAGACGACCTTGACGAAGCCGTCCTCCATCGTGACCTCGATGCCCAGGCCCCCGAACTCGCCCCGCGTCTGCACACGCATGTCGTCGAAATCGCGCGGCGGCAGGAAGCCCGAGTGCGGATCGAGCGAGGTCAGCATGCCGTTGATCGCCGCCTCGATCAGCTCGGCGGCGTCCACCTCCTCGACATAGGAGGCGCGGATGCGCTCGAAGATGTCGCCGAACATGTCGAGCTGCTGGTAGACCGAGCGGTTGTTCCCGGCCTCCTGCGCGATCAGCGGCCCGGCGATCTGTGTCGTCACCAGCGCCCCGGCCAGAATACCGCCTGCGGCGGCCAGCACGTATTTCCTCATCGCCTCAACCCGTCCTTGCCGTTGCGGCCCTGGCCGCGTTTGCGTCCGTCCGTGCCGTGCGGGGGCTGCGCCCCGATCCGACCGGCACCGGTCGATGTCCTGCCTGCACGCAGTCAACCATTCCGGGGGCGGGACCGCAACGCCATCGTGGCGTCCGCCCGCGGGAATGCCCGTGCCCTGTGACGAAAGACTAGCGCGGGATGCGCCGCGTGCATGTGCCGAGCGCGCCCGCGGCCCCGGCGTGCTGTCACGATTGCGTGCCCGCAGGGATGATCAGGCTGCGTCCCGTCATCTCGGGCGGCGGCTCGAGGCCCATGAGCGCCAGCACCGTCGGGGCCACATCCGCCAGCCGCCCGTCGCGCAGCCCCGCCCGGCCGGCCCCCCCACCAGCACCACCGGAACCGGGTTGAGGGTGTGGGCCGTGTGCGGCCCCCCCGTGGCGGGGTCGATCAGCTGTTCGGCGTTGCCGTGGTCGGCCGTCAGCAGCATCGCGCCGCCCACCCGCTCCAGCGCGGCCAGCGCGGCGCCCACGCCCCGGTCGACCGCCGCGCAGGCGCGCCGCACGGCCGCGTCGACGCCGGTGTGGCCCACCATGTCGGGGTTGGCGAAGTTCACCACGATCAGGTCATGCGCGCGGCCCTCGATGGCGGCCACGAGCGCCTGCGTCACCTCCTCGGCCGCCATTTCGGGCGCGAGGTCATAGGTCGCGACCTTGGGGCTTTGCGGCATGTGGCGGTCCTCGCCCGGCTCCGGCGTCTCGCGCCCGCCATTGAGGAAGAAGGTCACATGGGGGTACTTCTCCGTCTCGGCCAGGCGGAACTGGCGCAGGCCGTGGGCCGCGACCCAGGCGCCCAGCGTGTTGACGATGTCGCGCGGCGGGAACATCGCGGTCATGTAGGCGCGCGCGGCGTCGGAGTATTCGACCATCCCCAGCCGCGCGGCCCAGTCCGGGCGCGGGCCGGTGTCGAAGGCGTCAAAGGTCGGATCGGCCAGCGCCGCCAGGATCTCGCGGGCGCGGTCGGCGCGGAAGTTCAGGCAGAACAGCCCGTCGCCGTCGCGCGCGCCCGTGTGGCCGGCGATGACGGTGGGGGCGATGAACTCGTCGGTCTCGCCGCGCGCGGTTGCGGCGGTGACGGCGGCGGCGGCGTCGGGGGCGGTCGCGCCCTCGGCCCGGACGATGGCGCGAAAGGCGCGCTCGACCCGGTCCCAGCGCCGGTCGCGGTCCATCGCCCAGTAGCGGCCCGTCACGGTGGCGATGCGCGCGCCCTGCGGCAGCCCGGCGGCCAGCGCGTCGATGAACCCGGCGGCCGATGTCGGCGCCACGTCGCGCCCGTCGCACAGCGCATGCACCGCCACCGGCACGCCCGCTGCCGTGATGATCCGCGTGGCGGCCAGCAGATGCGCCAGATGCCCGTGCACGCCCCCGTCCGAGGCCACCCCCAGCAGATGCGCCGTCCCCCCCGACGCCCGCAGCGCCGCGATGAAATCGGCCAGTTGCGCGTTGGTGGCGAAGCTGCCGTCCTCGAGCGCAAGATCGATCTGGCCCAGGTCCATCGCCACCACCCGCCCCGCGCCGATGTTGGTGTGGCCGACCTCGGAATTGCCCATCTGGCCGCTGGGCAGCCCCGCGTCGCGCCCGTGGGTGACCAGGGTCGCGTGCGGGCAGTCGCGCATCAGCGCATCGAACACCGGCGTATCGGCGCCGGCCACGCCGTTGCCCGGCCCCGCCGGCGCCAGCCCCCAGCCATCGAGGATGCACAGCACGACCGGGTGCGCGACGGGATCGGGTGGGGTGCTCATCGGCGCGGGCTCCTTGGGGTTCGGATGCGGCACCTTTAGGCAGCGGCGCGCGGGATCGCAACGCCGGCTGCCGGTTGGGGCTGCTGGCAGGGGCGGGGCCGGGCGTGGGTCGGGGCTTTGGTCGGGCGCATCTGGAAAATCATGCCGCACTGCAGCATTCAGGCTTGCAATGCTGCGGTGCAGCATCTATATCGGTGTCACAAGGCAGACGGGGGTCATCCCCCACAGAGGAGAGAACCCATGGTCAAGACCCAGGACTACACCAAGATGATGCAGGACATGATGTCGGCGTTCCCGATGGACATGAAGGGCATGCAGGACGCCTTCCGCACCTCGGCCGCGCTGGGCGAGCGGATGAGCAAGGTGGCGCTGGAAGCCGCCGAGAAGTCGACCGAGATCTCGACCCGCTGGACGCGCTCCACCCTGGCCCAGATGGGCGATGTGGTGAAGACCCGCGAAGAGCCGACCGACTACACCAAGGCGATGACCGACTTCGCCTCGCACTCGGCCGAAACCGCCGCCGAGAACATGGCCGCGTTCGCCGAAGTGGCCAAGCGCGTGCAGATGGAAACCGTCGAGCTGATGCTGGCCGCGGGCAAGGACATGTCCGAGGACGCGACCGCCGCGATGAAGAAGGCGACCTCCGAGGCGACCGCCGCGGCCAAGAAAGTCGCTGCGACCACCGCCGCCAAGTAAGGCGCCGGACCGGACCGACCCGGCGCGCGGCTCCCTCCCTGACCGACGCGCCGCAGCGGGGCGGACCTTCGGGTCCGCCCCGTTCGCATGCCGGCCTTTCCTTTTGCCTCTTCGTCGCCTACGCTGCATCCAGCCGGGTGCATGTCCTGCAGCGTGGCGAAAGGGGATGATCGTGGCCGAAGCGGAAAAGTCGCTGTTGATCAAGCGCTACGCCAGCCGGCGGCTGTACAACACCGAGACGTCGGATTACGTCACGCTCGAGGACATCGCGGGCTTCATCCGCGCCGGACGCGAGGTGCAGATCGTCGATCTGAAATCCGGCGATGACCTGACCCGGCAATACCTGTTGCAGATCATCGCCGAGCATGAAAGCCGCGGCGAAAGCGTGCTGCCGCTGGCGGTGCTGACGGATCTGGTGCGCAGCTACACCACCCAGGCCCAGAGCGTCGTGCCCCAGTTCCTGGCGATGTCGTTCGAGATGCTGCGCGACGGTCAGTCCAAGATGCTCGACAACTTCAACGCGTTCGGCACCCCCATGAAGGGCATGCCGGGCTTCGAGGCGATGCAGCGCCAGCAGGAGGCGTTCCTGAAGACGATGATGCCCGGCTGGCCGACGCCGCGCACCGACGAGGACGGCACACCCGCCGAGCCGTCGCGCGACAGTGGCAAGCAGGACCTCGAACAGATCAAGGCGCAGCTTGCCGCGCTGGAGGCGCATCTTGCAAAGCTGACGCGCTGAGGCGGCTCAGCGCTCCACCCAGGTGACCGTGGCCTCGGGATCGGGGCGGGGACGGTCGCCGGGCTGCGTCGTGGGTGTGCCGATGTGGATCATGCCGGCGACGAACTCGCCCTCGGCCAGGTCCAGCCCCCGGGCGCAGAAGACCGGGTCATGCGCGGCCCAGCCGGTCAGCCACACCGCCCCCCATCCCGACGCCAGCGCGGCGTTGACCAGCGACAGACAGACCGCGCCCGCCGACAGCTGCTGTTCGATCGGCGGGATGGTGGCGTGGGGCCGCGGCACGGCGATGACCGCCACCACCAGATGCGCCTCGGCGTACTGGCGCACGCCCTTGTCGATTCGCGCAGCCTCCAGCCCCAGCGCGGCGCCGCGTTCGGCCGCCAGCCCCGCCAGACGCTCCAGCGCCGGGCGTGCCAGCACCATCAGGCGCCAGGGTTCCAGCTTGCCATGGTCGGGGGTGCGCAGGCCCGCGCGCAGGATCGGCGCCAGCGCGGCGCGATCGGGCACCGGCAGCGCCAGCGTGCGTGCCGGATGCGACCGGCGTGCAAGCAGGAAGTCCATCACGGCGGGCTGGGTCTGTGTCATCGACGTCTCCGGTTGCGGCTGGGCATGACCTAGCCGCCCCCCCGGGCGCTGGCCAGCCCCGCGCGCGGCGATTGCAGCCGCCCGCGCGCCGGGCTATCGGTGCGGGCATGCGTATCGCAACCTTCAACATCAATGGCGTCAAGGCCCGCCTTCCGGTCCTCCTGGGCTGGCTGGAGGCCGCCCGCCCCGACGTGGCCCTGTTGCAGGAGATCAAGTCCACCGACGAGGGCTTTCCCCGTACCGAGGTCGAGGATCTGGGCTACAGCGTCCACACCCATGGCCAGAAGGGGTTCAACGGCGTCGCGATCCTGTCGCGCCTGCCGCTGGAGGATGTGGTGCACGGCCTGCCCGGCGACGATGACGACCCCCAGGCCCGGTGGATCGAGGCATCGGTGATCGGCGCCCGCGCGGTGCGGGTGGCGGGGCTGTACCTGCCCAACGGCAACCCCGCGCCGGGGACGAAATACGACTACAAGCTCGCGTGGATGGCCCGGATGGAGGCGCGTGCCGCAGCCCTGCTGGCGACCGAGGAGCCGGTCGTTCTGGCCGGCGACTACAACGTGATCCCGCAGGACGAGGACGCCGCGCGCCCCGACGCGTGGGCGGCGGATGCGCTGGCGCTGCCTGACAGCCGGGCGGCGTTCCGGCGGCTTTTGCATCTGGGCTATGCCGATGCGTTCCGGCTGCACCATCGCGGGCCCGGGCATTACAGCTTCTGGGACTATCAGGCGGGAGCGTGGCGGCGTGACGACGGGATTCGCATCGACCATCACCTGCTGTCGCCGCAGGCCGCCGATCTGCTCACCGAGGTCCGGATCGAGCGCGAGATGCGCGCGGGCGACAAGCCCTCGGACCATGTTCCGGTCTGGATCGAGTTGGACGCCTGAGCCGCGGGGCCGCCATGACCCTGCCCATCGATGCGGTGTTGCCCGAGGTGGTCGCGGCCCTGCGCGCCTCGGGGCGGCTGGTGCTGCAGGCCCCGCCGGGCGCGGGCAAGACCACCCGGGTCCCGCTGGCGTTGCTGGACCATGTCCCCGGCCGCATCGTCATGCTGGAGCCGCGCCGCCTGGCCGCGCGCGCGGCCGCCGAGCGCATGGCCGCCACGCTGGGCGAGGACGTGGGCGCCACCGTCGGCTACCGCATCCGGGGTGAATCGCGCATCGGCCCCGCGACCCGGATCGAGGTGGTGACCGAGGGCATCCTGACCCGTCGCATCCAGTCCGATCCGGGGCTGGAGGGGGTCGGCGCGGTGCTGTTCGACGAATTCCACGAACGCTCCCTGAACGCCGACCTCGGCCTTGCGCTGGTGTGGGAGGCGCGCACGGCGCTGCGCCCCGACCTGTGGCTGGGGGTGATGTCGGCCACGCTGGACGCGGGCCCGGTGGCGGCGCTGCTGGATGATGCGCCGGTGATCACCGCCCAGGGCACCGCCCACCCGGTGGAGACCCGCTGGCGCGACCGCCCGCTGCCGCCCCGCGCCCGGCTGGAGGCCGAGGTTGCCGCCCAGACTCTGGACGCGCTGGCCGACACCGAGGGCGGTGTGCTCGTCTTTCTGCCCGGCGAGGGCGAAATCCGCCGCACCGCCGCCGCGCTGGAGGGGCGCCTGCCGCCGGGATGCTCGCTGCATCCGCTCTATGGCGCGTTGCCGATTGCGGCACAGCGCGCGGCCATCGCCCCCGCCGCCACCGGCCGCAAGATCGTGCTGGCCACCGCCATCGCCGAAACCTCGCTCACGATCGAGGATGTGCGGGTGGTGATCGACGCCGGGCGCGCGCGCCGGGCGCGATTCGATCCCGCCTCCGGCATGTCCCGTCTGGTGACCGAGCGGGTCAGCCGCGCCGAGGCCGACCAGCGCCGTGGTCGCGCCGGCCGGGTCGCCTCCGGGGTCTGCCTGCGCATGTGGACCCGCGGAGAGGAGGGCGCGCTGCCCGCCCACCCCCCGGCCGAGGTCGAGGCCGCCGACCTGACCGGCCTCGCGCTGGAGCTGGCGGTCTGGGGTGCGCCCTGGGCCGAGGGGCTGGCGTTCCTCACGCCTCCGCCCGCGGCCGCGCTGGTCGAGGCGCGCGCGCTGCTGGCGGCGCTGGGCGCGCTGGACGGGGCAGGGCGGGTCACCGACCATGGCCGGGCGATGGCGGGGCTGCCGCTGCATCCGCGGCTGGCGCACATGCTGCTGACGGCGGGGCGGGGGGCGGCGCCGCTGGCCGCCCTCCTGTCGGCGCGCGATCCGCTGCGGGGCGCGCCGGTGGATCTGTCGCTGCGGCTGGCGGCGCTGGAGGGGCGGCAGGCGGCCCCCGAGGCCGCGCTGGCCCCGATCCGGGCCGAGGCGGCGCGGCTGGCGCGGCTGGCGCCGAAGCGTACCGGGGCGCCGTCGGTGGCGGGCATGGCCTCTCTTGCCTATCCCGACCGGATCGGGCTGCGGCGCCGTGGTCCGGCGCCGCGCTGGCTTCTGGCGGGGGGCAAGGGCGCGGCGATGGACGCGGGCGATCCGCTGGCGGGCGCGCGGCTGATCGTGGCGACCGATCTGGACGGCGACCCGCGCGAGGCGCGCATCCGCCAGGCCGCCCCCCTGTCCGAGGACGAACTGCGCGCCCTGCACGGCGGCCGGATCGAGACCGTTCCGGTGTGCGCCTGGTCGAGCAGGGAAAACCGCGTGCGCGCGCGCCACGAGACGCGCCTCGATGCGCTGGTGCTGGCCTCCGCGCCGTGGTCCGATGCGCCGCCCGACGCGGTGGCGGGGGCGGCTCTCGATGGCGTGCGCGCGCTGGGGCTGGCGGCTTGCGGCATGGGACCGGCCGCGCGGCGCGTGCAGGCCCGGATCGCGCTGCTGCGGGGGCAGGGGGCGGATCTTCCAGACACCTCGGACGCGGCCCTGCTGGAGACCGCCGAGGACTGGCTGCTGCCGTATCTGTTCGGATGCCGAAGTGCCGCGGATCTGGCGGGGCTGGACTTGGCCGAGGCGCTGCTGGCCCGGCTGGACCGCACCCAGCGCGCGGCGCTGGACCGGCTGGCACCGGGGGTGTTCGTCACCCCGCTGGGTCGGCGCGTGGCCATTGACTATGACACCGAAGTCCCCGGCGTCGCCCTGCGCCTGCAAGAGATGTTCGGCTGCGACATCCACCCCACCGTGGGCCCCGACCGCGTGGCGCTGCGTCTGACGCTGCTGTCACCGGCGGGCCGGCCGGTGCAGGTCACGACCGATCTGCCGGGCTTCTGGCGCGCCAGCTACGCCGATGTCCGCAAGGAGATGCGCGGCCGCTACCCCCGCCACCCCTGGCCCGAGGA
>NZ_NHSD01000148.1 GCF_016653255.1 Rhodobaculum claviforme | reverse complement strand
TTTTGCGGCGGCTGGCCGAGGAGCGCCGCCGCGCCGGCCTTGCCGCCGCGCAGATGGCGGCGGCGCAGACCGCCCGGCTGGGACGGCTGTCGGACCGGCTGGCGGCGCTGGACCGGCTGCGCCAGTCCCTGGGCCACGGTGCAACGCTGCGTCGGGGTTTTGCGCTGGTGCGCGCCGACGGGCGGGTTGTCACCGCCGCCGAGGCCGCCGGCGCCGCCACCGCGCTGGAGCTGGAATTCCACGACGGCCGCGTGGCAGTGCGCCCGGGCGCGCCGCGCCCGCGCCCCGCCGCCCGTCCCGCGACCCGTCCCGGTGCGCGTGGGGGGGATGGCGGTGGCGACAACGATGGCGGCGGCGATCAGGGCCAGCTGTTCTGAGGCGACGAATCACGCCCGATGCCACCGCCGTGATTCGTCGCGCCCCCCGGGGAGGCACCCCCGCCGGGAGTTTGCGGCCTGCGCCGGGATTTAGCGGGATTGCGCGGTACTTTCTTCCGTGGCGGGTGGGGTCCCTGTATCTGGATGTTGTTGTGTGCGTGATAACCATATGTGGGGTTTTCAGCGCCGGCTGGCCCCGTGTGGCGGGCCTTTGCCGGGTGCCCGGGGCGGCCCTGTGCCATGCGGTGGGGCAAATTCCAGTTGCTACCCATGAATTCCCATGGCACATTTTCCCCAGATGAGCGGGGACAGGGGCACCAAGACCCCACCAGACGAAAGTCAGGTTTCATACAGGCAGCCCGCCTCATCACACGAAAGAGATCCGGCGCGCGGGCGAGCAGCATCCCCCAGGTGGCGCGCGACGTCGGACAGGCCCGGACGGGGCGAAACGCGGCGGACCGGGCGGTGGCAGCAACCCGGTCCGCCGTCGTCGTCTCAAGGGGGGCCAAGGCGAGGGGCAGACAGCGGTGGCGCGCAGGTTCCGAGGCCAGTTCCACCAGAAGGTCGACGCCAAGGGCCGGGTGTCGATCCCCGCGCTGTTCCGCCGGGTGATCGAGGCATGCGATCCCGACCACGTCGACGGCCAGCGCCCCAACCTCGTGATCCATTTCGGACCCCGTACGCAGGCGTTCCTGACGGGATACACCATCGAGGCGATGGACGACATCGACCGGCGCATCGACGCGTTGCCGCGCGGATCGCGCGCGCGCCGCACGCTGGAGCTGACGGTGCACGGCCAGTCCCTTCCCACCCAGCTCGACGAGGACGGCCGCATCGTGCTGCCGCAGCGCCTGCGCGAACGCCTGGGCCTGGAGGGTGAGGCGTTCTTCATCGCCGCCGGCGACAGCTTCCAGATCTGGAAGCCCGAGACCTTCGAGATCGAGGAGGCCCGCACCGAAGCCTGGCTGGAGGAGCAGGGGCCGGACTTCGATCCGTTCTCGCTGCTGCCCGACCTGCCGGGCACGGACGGCGGGGCATGATGGCAACGGACGGCCCCGACACCCCGCCGCATGTGCCGGTCCTGCTGGGCCCGATCCTGGAGCGCGTCGCCCCGGTGTCGGGCGTCTGGGTGGATGGCACCTTTGGCGCGGGGGGCTATGCCCGCGGGCTGTTGCAGGCGGGTGCGGCGCGGGTCGTCGGCATCGACCGCGATCCCGACGCGCTGTCCGCCGCCGCCGCCTGGGCGGGGCAATGGGGCGACCGGCTGCGGCTGGTGGCGGGGAACTTCGCCGACCTCGACCGGCTGGCGGCAGGGGCGGTGGATGGGCCGGTGGATGGCGTGGTGCTCGACCTCGGGGTGTCGTCGATGCAGCTGGACCAGCCGGGGCGGGGGTTCTCGTTCCTGCGCGACGGGCCGCTGGACATGCGCATGGGCCAGGCCGGACCCTCCGCCGCCGATCTGGTGAATGAGGCGCCCGAGGCGCTGCTGGCCGACATCCTGCACCAGTACGGCGAGGAGCGCGCCGCCCGCCGCATCGCCCGCGCCATCGTGGCCGCGCGCACGGATGCGCCGATCACCACCACCGCCCGGCTGGCGGGGCTGGTCGCGTCGTGCCTGCCGCGCCCCAAGCCCGGACAGGTCCACCCCGCCACCCGCAGCTTCCAGGCGCTGCGCATCGCCGTCAACGACGAGCTGGGCGCGCTCGTCGCCGGGCTGGAGGCCGCCGAGCGTGCGCTCGCCCCCGGCGGGCGGCTGGCCGTCGTCAGCTTTCACTCGCTGGAGGATCGCGTGGTCAAACGCTTCCTTGCGCTGCGCGCGGGCCAGGGTCCGGGCACCAGCCGCCACGCCCCCGAGGCCGCGACCCTGGCGCCGCGGTTTCGCCTCGACACCCGGCGCGGCATCGCCGCCGATGACGCCGAGACGGCCGCCAACCCGCGCGCGCGCTCGGCCCGGCTGCGGATCGCCACGCGCCTCGATGCGCCGGCGGGCGCGGTGGATCGCACGGCGCTGGGCCTGCCGCCGCTGGTGCTGGGGGCGGGCTGATGCGAGGGATCCTCTATGTGCTGACGGCGGTGGGGGTGATCGCGCTGGCGTTCTGGGCCTACCGCGAGACGCACCGCACCCAGACCGCGATGTCCGAACTGCGCGCCCTGCAACAGGAGATCGGCGCCCTGCGCGAGGGGGTGTCGGTGCAGCGCGCGGAGTGGGCGTGGCTGAACCGTCCCGACCGGCTGCGGATGCTGGCCGAGCTGAACTATGACCGACTGCGCCTGATGCCGCTGCGCCCCGACCAGTTCGGCGAGATCGCGCAGATCGCCTTTCCGCCGCCGCCGCCGGTCGATCCCGTGCCGGACCCGCCCGTCACCGCCCGCGACGCAGACGACGCAGACGAGGAATTCCCATGACCCGCACGCCCCTTCGCCCGCTGGCGCGCATCCTGCAAAGCCGCGCGCGGGGCGAGAATCCCGACGCCATCGAGCGCGAGAACATCCGCCTGCGCGCCGAGGCCGACCGCGCCCGCGCCCATGCCCGTGCCGAGGGGCGGCTTCTGGTGCTGGCGGTGGCGTTCTTCCTTGCCTTCTCGGTGGTGGGGCTGCGGATGGGGCTGGAGGCGGCCTCCGACCCGCGCGAGCCGACCATGGCCACGCGCGGTGGTGACGCGATCACCGCCAACCGCGCCGACATCGTGGACCGACAGGGCCGGGTGCTGGCGACCAACCTGGTCACGCATGCGCTTTACGCCCAGCCGCCGCAAATGGTGGACCCGGCCCGCGCCGCCCGCGAACTGGCGGCGATCTTTCCCGACGAGGACGCCGAGCGGCTGGAGGCGCGCTTCACCCGCGAGGGCGCGCGCTTCGTCTGGGTGCGTCGGCGGATGTCGCCCGAGCAGCTCCAGGCCGTCCACGACATCGGCGAGCCGGGCCTGCTGTTCGGCCCGCGCGAGATGCGCCTCTATCCCAACGGCCGCATGGCCGCGCATGTGCTGGGGGGTGCCAGCTTCGGGCGCGAGGACGTGCGCGCAGCCGAGGTGATCGGCGTTGCGGGCGTGGAGCGGATCTTCGACACCGAGCTGCGCGATCCGGCCGCGGGCGGCGCGCCGCTGCGGCTGTCGCTGGATCTGTCGATCCAGGCGGCCGTGACCGAGGTGCTGGAGCGCGGCGTGGCGATGATGAGCGCGCGCGGCGGCACCGCGATCCTGATGGAGGCGCGCACCGGCCAGATCGTGGCGCTGGTGTCGCTGCCGGACTTCGATCCCAACGACCGCCCCAGCCCGCTGGTGGAGGGCGATCCGGCCGACAGCCCGCTGTTCAACCGCGCGGTGCAGGGGGTGTACGAGCTCGGCTCGGTGTTCAAGGCGTTCCCGGTGGCGCAGGCGCTCGACCGTGGCATCCTGCGCCCCGACAGCATCGTCGATACCGCCGGCCCGCTGCGGTGGGGGCGGTTCCGCATCACCGACTTCCGCTCGCGCGGGGCGCGCCAGAGCGTGTCGGACATCTTCGTGCACTCCTCCAACATCGGCACGGCGCGCATCGCGCAGATGATGGGGATCGAGGCGCAGCAGGAGTTTCTGGGCCAGATCGGCCTGCTGGAGGCCTCGCCGGTGGAGCTGACGGAGGCGCCGCAGGGCCGTCCGCTGACGCCGCGCAACTGGTCCGAGCTGTCGATGATGACGATCTCCTATGGCCACGGCCTCAGCGTCAGCCCGATGCACCTGGCGGCGGCCTATGCGCCGCTGGTCAACGGTGGCACGACGGTCACGCCGTCGCTGGTGCAGCGCCCGCGCGTGCCTGCGGGCGAACAGGTGATCTCGGCCGAGGCGTCGGCGGCGTTCAACGTGATGATGCGCGAAACCGTTGCGCGCGGGACCGCCACCATGGCCAATGTCGCGGGCTATCACGTCGGCGGCAAGACCGGGACGGCCGACAAGCCGCGCGCCACCGGCGGCTATTACGAGGGCAAGGTGATCGCGACCTTCGTCGGGGCCTGGCCGATGCCGGACCCCGAATACCTGCTGGTCGTCACCCTCGACGAGCCGGTGGAGACATCCGGCACCGAGCCGCGCCGCACCGCCGGCTGGACCGCCGTGCCCGTGGCCGGCGAGATCATCCGCCGCACCGCCCCCATGCTGGGCATGCGCCCCGACGTTGCGGGCCCCCGCGCCGATGCGGTATCGAGCATGCGTCCATGAGGGCTTCATCGGGGGCGGGTCGGATGGCAGGATCGGCAGGAAAGACGGCGTCGCTCGCCGATCTGGGGCTGGCGGCGCGCGGCGGGGCCGAGGCGCGGATCACGGGCGTGTCGCTCGACAGCCGGGCGGTGCGGGAGGGGCATCTGTTCGCGGCCCTTCCCGGCACCCGGGTGCATGGCGGCGAGTTCATCACCTACGCCCTGCGGATGGGGGCGGGCGCGGTGCTGACCGACGCCGCAGGGGCCGCGATCGCGGCCGACGCGCTGGCCGCGCACCCCGTGCCGCTGGTGGTGGCCGAGGACCCGCGCCAGGCGCTGGCCTATGCCGCCGCGCTGTGGTTCGCGGCCCAGCCCGACACGATGGTCGCGGTGACCGGGACCAACGGCAAGACCTCGGTCGCAAGCTTCACCCGGCAGATCTGGGCGGCGCTGGACCACCCGGCCGCCAGCATCGGCACTACCGGGGTGGAGGGGGCGTTTTCGGCGCCGCTGCCGCACACCACGCCTGACACGCTGACGCTGCACCGCCTGCTGGCCGCGATGGCGGACGATGGTGTGACCCACGCCGCGATGGAGGCCTCCAGCCACGGCCTTGACCAGCGGCGGATGGATGCGGTGCGGCTGGTGGCGGCGGGGTATACCAACCTCAGCCAGGATCACCTGGATTACCATGGCGACATGGACAGCTATTTCACCGCCAAGGCCGGTCTGTTCGCGCGGCTCCTGCCCGACGACGGGGTGGCGGTGATCAACTTCGACGATCCGCGCGGGGCCGACATGGCGGCGATCGCGCGCGCACGCGGCCAGCGCGTGATCGGCGTGGGGCAGGGGGCGGACGCCGACCTGCGCCTGCTCGTGCAGCGGGCCGAGCCGGAGGGCCAGATCCTGCGGTTTTCCTGGGACGGGCGGCCGCATCAGGTGCGGCTGGGCCTGATCGGGGCGTTCCAGGCGGAAAACGTGCTGGTGGCGGCGGGGCTGGCGATCGCGGCCGGCGACGCGCCCGAGCGGGTGTTCGCCGTGCTGCCGCGCCTGACCACCGTGCGCGGAAGGATGAGCCATGTGGCCACCCGCGCCAACGGCGCGCCGGTGTTCGTGGATTACGCCCATACGCCCGCGGCGGTGGCGACCGCGCTGGCGGCGCTGCGCCCGCATGTGCTGGGCCGGCTGATCTGCGTGCTGGGCGCCGGCGGCGACCGCGACCGCGCCAAGCGCCCGCTGATGGGCCACGCGGCGGCGGCCCATGCCGACGGCATCTATGTCACCGACGACAATCCGCGGTCGGAGGACCCGGCGGCGATTCGCGCCGCGATCCTGGCCGCCTGCCCCGAGGCCACCGAGGTCGGCGACCGCGCCGAGGCGATCCTGCGCGCCGTCGATGCGCTGGGGCCGGGCGACGCGCTGCTGATCCTGGGCAAGGGGCACGAGACCGGCCAGATCGTCGGCGACACCGTCTATCCCTTCGATGATGCCGAGCAGGCCAGCATCGCGGTTGCAGCCCTCGACGGCACCGACCGATGAGCCTGTGGACCGCCACCGACGCCGCCGCCGCCACGGGCGGGAGGGCGCAGGGGAACTGGGCCGCCACCGGCGTCTCCATCGACACGCGGACGCTGGCGCCGGGGGATCTGTTCGTCGCGCTGACGGCGGCGCGCGACGGGCACGACTTCGTGGCCGATGCGCTGGCGGCGGGGGCGGCGGCGGCGATGGTGTCGCGGGTGCCCGCACGGGTGGCGCCGGATGCGCCGCTGCTGGTGGTGGCGGATGTGTTCGCCGCGCTGCAGGCGCTGGGGGCGGCCGCGCGCGCGCGGATGGGCGGGCGGGTGATCGCGGTCACGGGCTCGGTCGGAAAGACGTCGACCAAGGACATGCTGCGGGTGATGCTGGCGCGCCAGGGCGCGGTGCATGCGGCCGAGGCGAGCCTCAACAACCACTGGGGCGTGCCGCTGACGCTGGCGCGGATGCCTGCGGCCACCGACTTCGCCGTGGTGGAGATCGGCATGAACGCGCCCGGAGAGATCGCGCCGCTGGCCCGCCTCGCGCGGCCCCATGTGGCGCTGATCACCACCATCGCGCCCGCACATCTGGAGCGTCTCGGCTCGCTGGAGGGCATCGCCGAGGAGAAGGCCGCGATTTTTGAGGGGTTGGAGCCCGGCGGCGTCGCGGTCTGGCCCGAGGGGCTGACGACCTCCGATCTCCTGCGGGCGCGCGCGGCGGGGCACGACAGCCGCCCCTTTGGTCCCGGCACCGCGCACAACCTCGGGGCGGTGCACACCACGCCCGAGGCGACGGTGGCCGAGGCGGTGATGGACGGCGCGCCGGTGCTGCTGAAGCTGCCGGGCGCGGGGCGGCACTTTGCCATGAACGCGCTGGGCGCGCTGGTGGCGGCGACGGCGGCGGGCGCCGATCTGGCATTGGCGGCGCTGGATCTGGCGGGCTGGATGCCGCCGGGCGGGCGGGGGGCGCGCAGGCGTGTGGTGCTGGATGCGCAACTCGAACAGGGGTTCGAGGTGATCGACGACGCCTACAACGCCAACCCGGCGTCGGTCGGGGCGGCGCTGGATATGCTGGCGGAGGCGGTGCCCGCGCCGCGCGGCCGCCGCATCGCCATCCTGGGCGACATGCTGGAGCTGGGCGCGGACGAGGCCGCGCTGCACGCGGCGCTGGCCGGGCATCCGGCGATGGCCCGCATCGATACCGTCCACACCGCGGGCGCGCGCATGGCGCATCTGTGGCACGCGCTGCCACCCGCCCGGCGCGGGGTGCAGGCGGCGGACGCGGGCGCGCTGGCGGCGGCGGCGGGCGATCTGGCGCGACCCGGCGACATCCTGCTGGTCAAGGGCTCCAAGGCCAGCGGCGTGGCAAGGATCGTTGACGCGCTGGCCAATCTGGGGCAGGCCGCGCGGCACACTTCATCAGGAACCTAGACCCATGCTCTTCTGGCTGAGCGAGCTTTCCGACGGCGGGGGTGTGTTCAACCTCTTTCGCTACATCACCTTCCGCGCGGGGGCCGCGTTCTTCACCGCGCTGGTGTTCGGCTTTGTCTTTGGCCGGCCGCTGATCAACCTGCTGCGCCGGCGCCAGCGCAATGGCCAGCCGATCCGGGACGACGGGCCGGCCAGCCACCTGCTGACCAAGGCCGGAACGCCCACCATGGGCGGCGTGCTGATCCTCGGCGCGCTGACGGTGGCGACGCTGCTGTGGGCGCGGCTGGACAACCCCTATGTCTGGATCGTGCTGCTGGTGACGGTGGCGTTCGGCGCGCTGGGCTTTGCCGACGACTACGCCAAGGTCTCCAGGGGCAACCACAAGGGGGTGCCGGGGCGGGTGCGGCTGCTGATCGGCTTTGGCATCGGGGCGCTGGCGACGACGGCGGCCATGCTGATGCATCCGCCCGAGCTGACGTCGCAGCTGGCGGTGCCGCTGTTCAAGGACGTGCTGGTCAACATGGGCTGGTTCTTCATCCCCTTCGGCATGGTGGTGATCGCGGGCGCGGCGAATGCGGTGAACCTGACCGACGGGCTGGACGGGCTGGCGATCATGCCGGTGATGATCGCGGCCGGCACGTTGGGGGCGATCGCCTATGCCGTGGGGCGGGTCGATTTCACCACCTATCTGGAGGTCCATTTCGTCCCCGGCACGGGTGAGCTTCTGGTGTTTGCCGCAGCGCTGATCGGGGGCGGGTTGGGGTTCCTGTGGTACAACGCCCCGCCCGCTGCAGTGTTCATGGGCGACACCGGGTCGCTGGCGCTGGGGGGCGCGCTGGGGGCCATCGCGGTCGCCACCAAGCACGAGATCGTGCTGGCCATCGTCGGCGGTCTGTTCGTGCTGGAGGCGCTGTCGGTCATCATTCAGGTGGTGTACTTCAAGGCCACCGGCAAGCGTGTGTTCCTGATGGCGCCGATCCACCACCACTTCGAGAAGAAGGGCTGGGCCGAGCCGCAGATCGTGATCCGGTTCTGGATCATCAGCCTGGTGCTGGCGCTGATTGGCCTGGCGACGCTGAAGGTTCGCTGAGCCCCGCCACCGGCGCCCGGCCCGGACGCGGGCCCCGTGGGGCAGGCGTCCCA
>NZ_NHSD01000147.1 GCF_016653255.1 Rhodobaculum claviforme | reverse complement strand
CGCCCAGCCGCCCGCGCCGCACGACGCCCCCGCCGTGGCGGACGCCCGCCCGCTGCAGGGGCTGCGCGTCCTCGTGGCCGAGGATACCGGCACCAACCGCAAGATCATCGAGATCCTGCTGCGCAAGCTCGGTGCCAGCGCAACCTTTGCCGTCGACGGCCAGCAGGCCTGCGACGTCTGGCGCCCGGGCGCGTTCGACGCGCTGCTCCTCGACATCTCGATGCCGGTCAAGGACGGGCTGGAGGCGCTGGCCGACATCGACGCGCGCGCGCGCGGGCTGGGTGTGGCACGGCCACCGGCGTTCGCGGCCACCGCCAACCTGATGCCGGACCAGATCGACGAATACCTGGCACGGGGATTCGCGGGCGTGCTGGGCAAGCCCTTCCAGCAGGCTGATCTGGTGGCGCTTCTGGCCGGGCTGGCCCGGCCGGAGGTCCCCGTTCCCCTGGCCGTGAGCTGACGCAGCTCAGCTCTCGCCGCCCAGAAGCTCCACCGCGATGGCCTCCACGATGGGGCGGGCCTCGGCCGGGCCCATGCCGGGTTGCAGACGCGGATCATAAAGGATGCGCAGCAGCGCCTCGTCATGGCGGGTTAGCACCGCGAACTCCAGCGAGTCGTTGAAGATCGACGGGCGCGCGGCGGCCGAGTCGTTGGGCAGGCCCAGCCCCTGCGCGATCTCCTCGTGAAAGCACGAGGTGCGGGTCAGCTCCGGCAACTCGGCCCGGATCACCGCCACCGCCTGGGTGTGCACATGGGTGCCCGCCCGCGCGAACCCGATCACCATGCAGCTGACCGACAGCGGCAGGTTGGCGATGGTGTCCTCCAGCGTTGCGTCGATGGAGGGGATCAGCGCGCGCAGGCGAGGGCCGATGGCGCGACGCTCCTCCTCGGTCAGGACGAGGACGCGGAAGTTCGCCGTTTCCACCCCCTCGGTGATCGTGACGGGGTGCCCGGTGATGCGCCCCAGCCGCACGGCCAGGTCACGCAGCTGCGCGGAATCGATGGCGCGCTGCTCGGGCGGGACCGCCTCGCCGAACTCCAGCGCCAGACGGACCGGCCGGTCCCACCGGCGCAGCCGCGCCCCGGTTTCCCGTTCGATCAGGCGGCCCCCCGCCAGCACATATTCGTCGCGCAGCGCAATGCGGTCGAAGTTGCGCACCAGCGTGTTGACCCCAAAGGGGATATCCCGCGCCTCGGCGTCGGTGCGCATCAGCCCGCGCCCGCGCAGCGTCTGCTCCTGACGCTCGAAATGCGCGCGCACGCTGTCGCCGAGGGTGGGTTCCTGCGCGATCGCCAGCGGCTGCGGATCTGGCGGCGCGGCAGCGCTCACGATCTCGGGCACCGGGGCGCAGGCGGACACCCCCAGCACGCACAGCGCCGTCGCCAACGCGCGGCTTCGGCGCATGCCGCCGCCGCGCCAAACCCCGCACCACCCCCACGACTGCGCTGCACCGCACACCATCATCAGCGCCCCCCGGCCCCACTTGCGGCGGGTCCGGGGCCGCGTGTCACCCCGGTCTCCCCGCATTTGTGCAGTATAGAGGGCACCATCCGACGCGGCCAGTGCCAGCCGCGCCGACGCATCGCCACGCCGCCCGACTGCATCGAAAGCGCCACAGGGTCCGGGCGGGGCGCCCCGTCAGCGCGGACGCGGAGGCCGCCCCTTGCCGCCGGGTCCGGACTTGCCCCCGCCGCCTGTCTTGGGACCCGCCTTGCCGCCGGCGCCCCGGCCGGCTGCGGGCCGGCGACGTCGGCCGAGGCTGTGGCTCGGGTCGGACGGGTCGGGGCGGTCATCGGCGCCGATGCGCGAGGGCAACGCGGGCGCGGGTGGCCGGAAATGCGATGCCGACGGTCCGGGGGGACGGGGCCGTGCCGCCGCATCGCCCGCCGGTCGTGGCCCCTTTGCATCGGGTCTTGCGCCGGCCGGTCGCGGCCCCGAACGCGCCGCATCCCCCTTGGCGTGCCCCGAAGCAGACCCGGAAACGGGCCCGGAGACAGCAGCGGCGCGCGGCGGCCGGGCTGCGCCCCCGGCCCGGTCGGTACGGTCAGGGCGCGCCCCACCGGGCCCGGGCTTGTCGCCTCTCGGCCGGTCCGCTTTTGGCCAGTCCGCTTTTGGCCGGTCACTGTGGGGCGCGTCGCCTCGCGGTCCGCTGCCACGCGGCCGGTCGGGCCGGGGCTTGTCCGACCCGAACTTGTCGGGCCCGAACTTGTTGGGCCCGAACTTGTCGGACCGGGGCCTGTCGGACCGGAACGTGTCGGAACGGGGCTTGTCGGAACGGGGCCGGTCCGGGCGGACGCTGTCGGCGCGGGATGCGTCCGGGCGTGACCCACCGGACCGCGCTCCACCACCGGTGTGCGACGGGGCGCGGTCGGGGCGTCCGTTCGCGCGCGGCCGCTCGGACCACGGCTTGTCCGAGCCCGACCTGCCGCCGTGCCTGGCGTCGCCCCGCGGGGCGTCGGTCCGGGGCCCACCGGTCCGCGAGTCGCCCGCGCCCGATGCACCGGCCCGAGGTCCACCATCCCGAGATCCACTGGCCCGCGATGCACCGGACCCAGACGCACCGGACCGGACCTCGGTGGGTCGAGGCTTGGGGGCGGGCCGCGGCGCGGGCTTGCCCGCAGCGCCGGAACCGGTCACCGGGCGCGGGG
>NZ_NHSD01000146.1 GCF_016653255.1 Rhodobaculum claviforme | reverse complement strand
GTCCGCCAGTCCACGTCCGGCGCATTCCCGGCCCCCACCCGCGCCGTCCGGACGGCGCGGGTGGGGGCCGGGAATGCGCCGGACGTGGACTGGCGGACAAGGACCGGAGGGTGAGGCAGGATGACGCGCGGCGGACGCACCAAGGACCGGGACGGCCCCGAACGTCGCTGCATCGTCAGCGGCGAGAGCCAGCCGGCGACCGGCCTGATCCGGTTTGTCGTCGGCCCCGAGGGGTCGGTGGTGCCGGATGTGGATGGTCGCCTTCCGGGGCGGGGCATCTGGGTGTCGGCCGAGCGTGACGCGCTGGAACGCGCGGTTGCGCGGAAGCTTTTTTCGCGGGCCGCGCGGGCGCAGGTCACGGTTCCGGAAGGACTTGTTGCGCTGATCGAGGTCCAGTTGCTGCGTCGGGTGATCGACATGATCTCGCTGGCGCGCAGGGGCGGAACGGCGGTGTGCGGCTATGAGAAGGTGCGCACCGCGCTGGAGAAGGGCGAGGCCGCGGTCCTGGTGCAGGCCTGCGACGGCTCCGAGCGGGGCCGGGCCAAGCTGCGCCCACCGGCGGGCGGGGACAGTCTGGTGACGGTTCTTGCGGCGGCGGAATTGGGTTTGGCTTTCGGCCGCGATCGTGTGATACATGCCGCGCTTGCCGCTGGCGGGCTGGCCTCGCGTGTTGTAGACGAGGCCCGACGGCTCGCCGGAGTGCGCGGGCAGGACGGTGCGTTCGGCACCGGAGAGGATAGACAGGACGCATGAGCGATACGGACGGAAAGAAACCCCTCGGCCTTGTCGGGGCGCGGCCCGGTCAGGTGAAGCAGAGCTTCAGCCACGGACGCACCAAGAACGTGCTGGTCGAGACAAAGCGCAAGCGGGTCGTCGTGCCCAAGGCAGGTGCCGCCGCCAAGGGTGATGCCGGCCCGGCCATTGCGGCCGCCGTGGGCGATCCGTCGAAACGCCCCGCAGGGATCAGCGACGCCGAGATGGAGCGCCGTCTCAAGGCGCTGCAGGCCGCCCGCGCCCGCGAGGCCGAGGACGCCCGCGCCCGCGAGGAGGAAGAGCGGCGCCGCGAGGAAGAGCGCCAGCGCCGCCGCGAGGAGGTCGAGGCGAAGGAGCGCGAGGAGCGTGAGCGCGCCGCGGCCCTTGCCGCCAAGGCCGCCGAGGAAGAGCGCGCCGCCCGCGAAGCCGAGGAGGAGGCCGCCCGCAAGGCCGCCGCCGCCCGGCCGACCGCGCCGGCCGCCGAGAAATCGGTGCCGAAGCCCTCGGCCGCGCCCCGCAAGGTGGAACGCGACGTCAAGACCGATCGCGACGCCAAGGGCACCAAGACCCGGGACGGCGGCCGCCGTGCCGGCAAGCTGACGCTGAACGAGGCGCTCTCGGGTGAGGGCGGACGCCAGCGCAGCATGGCCGCCATGAAGCGCAAGCAGGAGCGTGCCCGCCAGAAGGCCATCGGCGGCGCCATGGTGCGTGAAAAGCAGGTGCGCGACGTGCAGCTGCCCGACACCATCCTGGTGCAGGAACTGGCCAACCGCATGGCCGAACGCGCCGCGGATGTGGTCAAGTCGCTCATGAAGATGGGCGTCATGGCGACCATGAATCAGAGCATCGACGCCGAGACCGCCGAACTGGTGATCGAGGAGTTCGGCCACCGCGCCGTGCGCGTGTCCGACGCGGACGTGGAGCAGGTGATCGACACGGTGCAGGATGCGGATGACGACCTGCGTCCGCGCCCGCCGGTCATCACCATCATGGGCCACGTCGACCACGGCAAGACCAGCCTGCTGGACGCGATCCGCAAGACCAACGTGGTCTCGGGCGAGGCCGGGGGGATCACCCAGCATATCGGGGCCTATCAGGTCACGACCGATGGGGGCGCGGTGCTGTCGTTCCTCGACACGCCGGGGCACGCGGCCTTCACCTCCATGCGGGCCCGTGGCGCGCAGGTGACGGACATCGTGGTGCTGGTGGTCGCGGCCGATGACGCGGTGATGCCGCAGACGGTGGAGGCGATCAACCACGCCAAGGCCGCTGGCGTGCCGATGATCGTCGCCATCAACAAATGCGACAAGCCCTCGGCCGATCCCAACCGGGTGCGGACCGCCCTGCTTCAGCACGAGGTCGTGGTGGAGGAGATGGGCGGCGACGTGCTGGACGTCGAGGTGTCGGCGATCACCGGCAAGGGTCTGGACTCGCTGCTGGAAAGCATTGCGCTGCAGGCCGAGGTTCTGGACCTGCGCGCCAACCCCGACCGCCCCGCCATGGGCGCGGTGATCGAGGCCAAGCTCGACGTGGGCCGCGGCCCCGTCGCCACCGTGCTGGTGCAGCGCGGCACGCTCAAGCGCGGCGACGTTTTCGTCGTGGGCGAGCAGTGGGGCCGGGTGCGTGTCCTGATCAACGATCAGGGCGAGCGTGTGGACGAGGCCGGACCGTCGGTCCCGGTGGAGGTTCTGGGCCTGCAGGGCACGCCCGAGGCCGGCGACGTCCTCAACGTGGTCGAGAACGAGGCCCAGGCGCGCGAGATCGCCGAGTACCGCCAGGAGGCCGCCCGCGACAAGCGCGCCGCCGTGGGGGCTGCGACCACGCTGGAGCAGATGCTCGCCAAGGCCAAGGCCGACGAGAAGGTGGCCGAACTGGCGGTGGTCGTGAAGGCCGACGTGCAGGGCTCGGCCGAGGCGATCGTGCAGGCGCTGGAGAAGGTCGGCAACGACGAGGTGCGCGTGCGCGTGCTGCACTCGGGCGTCGGCGCCATCACCGAATCGGACATCGGCCTGGCGGAAGCGTCGGGCGCCCCGGTGATCGGCTTCAACGTGCGTGCCAATGCGCCCGCGCGCAACGCCGCCGCCCAGAAGGGCGTGGAGATCCGGTACTACTCGGTGATCTACGACCTGGTGGACAACATCAAGGCGGCCGCCTCGGGCCTTCTGGTGGACGAGGTGCGCGAGAGCTTCATCGGCTACGCCCAGATCCGGGAGGTCTTCAAGGTCTCCAACGTGGGCAAGGTCGCGGGCTGTCTGGTCACCGAAGGGGTGGCGCGCCGGTCCGCGGGCGTGCGGCTTCTGCGCGACAACGTGGTGATCCACGAAGGCACGCTGAAGACGCTCAAGCGCTTCAAGGACGAGGTGAAGGAAGTCATCTCGGGCCAGGAATGCGGCATGGCCTTCGAGAACTACGACGACGTCCGCGTGGGCGACGTGATCGAGATCTTCGAGCGTCAGACGGTGGAGCGCACGCTCGCCTGAGCCTCGGATTGCGAAAACCGGGGGCCGGCCGCCACAGGGCGCGCCGGCCCCTGTGCGTTTGCGGGGGTCAGAAGAAGCTTTGGGGATCGATGTCGATGGCCAGCCGCAGGTTCGCGGGGGGCTTCAGCGCGCCGGCCCATTGCGACAGGGCCGATTGCAGCGGCGCGCGGCGGTCGGCCTTGACCAGCATCCGCAGGCGGTGGCGGCCCCGGATGCGGGCGATGGGGGCGGGGGCGGGGCCGTAGACCTCGGCGCCGATGGCGCGCAGGGGGGCATCCGCCCGCGCCAGCGCGTTGGCGAAATCGTGCAGCGAATCGAGGTCGGGCGAGGACAGGATCACCCCGGCCAGCCGCCCGAACGGCGGCATCCCCAGCATCCGCCGCCCCGAGGCTTCGGCCCGCCAGAAGCCTTCGTCGTCGCCGCCCAGAATCGCCTGGATTACCGGGTGCTCGGGCTGGGTGGTCTGCACCAGCGCCAAGCCCCGCCGCGCCCCGCGTCCCGCGCGGCCCGCGACCTGCCGGATCAGCTGGAAGGTCCGCTCGGCCGCCCGCAGGTCGGAGCCCTGCAACCCCAGGTCCGCGTCGATCACCCCCACCAGCGTCAGCGCAGGAAAGTTGTGCCCCTTGGCCACGATCTGGGTGCCGATGATGATGTCGGCCTCGCCGGCGGCGATGGCGGCGATGCGGTCCTTCAGCGCGCGGGCGGTGGTGAACAGGTCCGACGACAGCACGGCAAGGCGCGCGTCGGGGAATCGCTCGGCGACCTCCTCGGCCAGGCGCTCGACACCGGGGCCGACGGCGGCCATCCGCCCCTCCACCCCGCAGGACGGGCAGGTCTCGGGGATGGGCCGGGTCGCGCCGCACTGGTGGCACACGAGGCGGCGCAGGAAGCGATGCTCGACCATGCGCGCGTCGCAATCGGAGCAGCCGATCTGCTCGCCGCAGGCGCGGCAGACGGTGACGGGCGCGAATCCCCGGCGGTTGAGGAACAGGAGCGCCTGTTGCCCGGCCTCGATTCGCGCCGCCACCGCACGCGCGAGGGTGGGCGAGATCCAGCGGTTGGTCTCCATCTTCTCGGCGCGCAGGTCGATGGCGCGCATGTCCGGCAGCTCCGCCGGGCCGAAGCGGCTCGACAGCCGCACGCGGGCGTATTTGCCGGTTTCCGCGTTCACCCAGCTTTCCAGCGACGGCGTGGCCGACGACAGCACCACCTGCGCGCCCGCGACCGAGGCGCGCAGCACCGCCATGTCGCGGGCGTGGTACAGCACGCCGTCCTCCTGTTTGTAGGAGGTGTCGTGTTCCTCATCCACCACCACCAGCCCCAGATCGCGGAACGGCAGGAACAGCGCCGAGCGCGCGCCGACGACCAGCCCGGCCTCGCCCCGCGCCACGGCCCGCCAGACGCGGCGCCGGTCGGCCCCGCCCGCGCCGGAGTGCCATTCGGCGGGGCGGGCGCCGAATCGCGCCTCCACGCGGCCGAGGAACTCGGCCGTCAGCGCGATTTCGGGCAGCAGCACCAGCGACTGGCGGCCGTGGGCCAGCGCCTCGGCCACGGCCTCCAGATAGACCTCGGTCTTGCCCGATCCTGTGACGCCTTGCAGCAGCGTGGTGCCATAGCCGCCCGCCGCGATGGCCGCGCGCAGCAGCGCCGCCCCCGCCGCCTGGTCGCCGGTCAGGTCCGGGCCGGGGCGCGTGGGGTCGAGGCGCGCAAACGGCGCATCGCGGGGCGCAAGCGCTTCCGACAGGGTGCCCGCGTCCACGAGGCCCCGCACGACGCCGCCCGACACACCCGCCTCGGCCGCGAGTTCCGCCGCCGTCAGCCCCGCGCCGCCATGGGCGTCCAGAACGTCCAGCACCCGCGCGCGCGCCTCCGTCAGCCGCACCGGGGAGGCGCCCGCGCGGTGCAGCACCCGGCGCGTGGCCGGGCCGTCCCACAGGCCGGGCGCGCGCGTGGCCAGCCGCAGCATCGCCGGCAGCGGCGTCAGGGTATAGGCCGCCGCGCGCTCCAGAAACCGGCGCAGCTCGGCCTGCATGGGCGGGGCGTCGGGCAGCGCCAGGATCGGGCGCAGCCGCTCCAGCGGAAGCGCGCTTTCGCCCGGTCCCCAGACCACGCCCGCAACCCGGCGCGGCCCCAGCGGACAGGCGACGAAGGCCCCCAGTGCCACGCCGTCCGCCGGCGCGCGATAATCCAGCACCCCCACCGGTTCGGTCGTCAGCACCGCCACCCGGTCACCGTCTGCAAAGAACTCCGCGTCCATGCCCTTCCCGGCGGGGCTTCCGGCCCCGCATCGCCTGCGTTATGCACCCCGCCAGAGGGGGCCGGGTCCACCCGTCCCCAATCCGCCCCCAACCGCAAGAGGCCCGCGCCATGAAATTCTTTGTCGACACCGCCGACACCGCCGCCATCGCCGAGCTGAACGACCTCGGCATGGTCGATGGCGTGACCACGAACCCCTCGCTGATCCTGAAGTCGGGCCGCGACATCCTGGAGGTCACCCGGGAGATCTGCGGGATCGTGTCCGGCCCCGTCTCGGCCGAGGTGGTGGCGCTGGAGGCGGACGCCATGATCGCCGAGGGCCGCAAGCTGGCGGCGATCGCGCCCAACATCGCGGTCAAGCTGCCGCTGACCTGGGACGGGCTGAAGGCGTGCAAGGTGCTGTCGTCCGAGGGTTTCATGGTCAACGTGACGCTGTGCTTCTCGGTCAACCAGGCGCTGCTGGCGGCCAAGGCGGGGGCGTCGTTAATCTCGCCCTTCATCGGGCGGCTGGATGACATCAACATCGACGGGATGGAGCTGATCCAGGACATTCGGACCGTCTATGACAACTATGATTTCACGACGGAAATCCTTGCGGCGTCGATCCGGACGGTGAACCATGTCGCCGAGGCCGCGCGCATCGGCGCCGACGTGATGACCGCGCCCCCCGAGGTGATCCGGAAGCTCGCGGCGCATCCGCTGACGGATCAGGGCTTGCAGACCTTCCTCAAGGATTGGGAAAAGACCGGGCAGAAGATCCTCTGAGGATGCTGTAACCTCGGGCGCGACCGGCCCCTTGTACGGGGGCCGGCGCGGGCAGGGGCGGAAGGGGGCAGCCATGGCGACGGCCGGACCGGCATCACAGGACGACACCACCGCAGCCATCCGGGCGCGCATCGTCGAGGACCCCGCACTGGTGCTGGACGACGCCGAGGTGCTGCGGGCGCTGGCGGAGGCGGGCGCGGCGGCGGCGGGGGACAATGTCGTGGACCTGCGCGGTCTGGCCATGGCCCGGCTGGAGGAGCGGCTGTCGCGGCTGGAGGGCACCCACCGTGCGGTGATCGGTGCCGCCTATGAGAACCAGGCCGCCACGGCGCAGGTGCACCGCGCGGTCCTGCGCCTGTCCGAGGAAATCCGGTTCGAGGGCTTCCTCGAGGCGCTGGCGGGCGAGGTGACGGACATCCTGCGGCTGGTCTCGGTCCGGTTGGTGTTGGAAAGCGACCGGCCCGACGGGGCGCCGCCGCAGGCCCGCGCGGGCGGCGTGCTGGACATCTGTGCGCGCGGCACGGTGGAGGCCGCGTTCGTGGCGGGCCGCGCGGGGCCGGTGCGCCGGCCCATCGTGCTGCGCGAGACGCCGCGCGGGGGGACGGGGCTGCATGGCGCGCGCGCGGCCGAGGTCCGCTCCGAGGCGCTGTTGCGGCTGGACCTCGGCGAGGGGCGGCTGCCGGGGCTTCTGGTGCTCGGCTCGGGCGATGCACGGCAGTTCCGCGCGGGACAGGCGACCGACCTTCTGGGATTCTTTGCCGGCATGGTGGAACGGGCCATGCGCCGGTACCTGGGATGAGTTTGCGCGCCAGTCCGGCGGCGCGGGACGCGCTGGCCGACTGGCTGGCGACGCTGTCGGCACGCGACGGGGCGGCGGCGGCCACGGTGCGGGCCTATGGGCGCGACGTGGCGCGGTATCTCGATTTCCTGGCAGAGCATCGCGGCGGGACCGAGGGGTTGGCGACGCTGGCCGCGCTTGGCCCCGGCGATCTGCGGGCCTTCATGGCGGCCGAGCGCGCGCGTGGGATCAGCGCGCGGTCGCTGGCGCGGGCGCTGTCGGCGGTGCGCGGGTTCCACCGCCACCTGGCGCAGCGCGCAGGGCTGGACGCCACCGCGGCGCTGGCCGCACGGGGGCCGAAGTACCGCCGCAACCTGCCGCGCCCGCTGGCGGTGGCGGCGGCGCGCGATGTGCTGGCGGATGCGGGCGCCACGTCCGATGCCTGGGTGGCGGCGCGCGACGTCGCGGTGCTGACGCTGCTGTGGGGCTGCGGGCTGCGGATCTCCGAGGCGCTGGCGCTGGAGGGCGGCGACGCGCCGCTGGCCGAGGTGCTGCGGGTGCGTGGCAAGGGCGGGCGCGGCTGGGGCTGCCGGCCTCGGCCACGCCGCATGCGCTGCGCCATTCCTTTGCCACCCATCTGCTGGCTGCGGGCGGCGATCTGCGCACGATCCAGGAGCTTCTGGGCCATGCCTCGCTGTCGAGCACGCAGGTCTATACCGACGTGGATCAGGCCCGGCTGATGGCGGCCTATCGCGCGGCGCATCCCCGCGCGTGAGGCGCCGCCCGCCCCGGGGGGCATGTTGCGGCGGCGGCGGGAATCCGCCAAGAGGGGGCATGGATCCGCGCCTGCCTGCCTATGCCGTTCATCTGTTCACCGCCACCGGGGCGGTGGTGTCGATGCTGGCGCTGCTGGCGGCGGTGGATGGCGCCTGGAGCCTGATGTTCAGCTGGCTGGTGGTGGCGCTGGTGATCGATGGCATCGACGGGCCGCTGGCGCGACGGTATCACGTCGGCACCTATGCGGCCAAGATCGACGGGGTCATCCTGGACCTTATCATCGATTACCTGACCTATGTGTTCATTCCGGCGTTCGCGCTGTTTCACTCGGGTCTGTTGCCTGGCTGGACCGGCTGGATCGCCATCGGGGTCATCACCTTTGCCAGCGCGCTGTATTTCGCCGACACGCGGATGAAGAACGCCGACGGCACGTTTGCCGGGTTTCCGGCCTGCTGGAACATGGTGGCGCTGGTGGTGTTCGCGGTCGAGCCGGGGTTCTGGGCAATCCTGGGGGCAGTGGTGGTGCTGGCGGCGGCGATGTTCCTGCCGGTGAAGTTCGTGCATCCGGTGCGCACGCGGCGCTGGCGGGCGGTGACGTTGCCGGTGGCGCTGGCGTGGGTGGTGCTTGGGGGCTGGGCGGCCTGGGTGAATTTCACGCATCCATCCTGGGTCGGGACGGCCCTGGTGGGGGCGACACTGTACCTTGTGCTGGCGGGCGCGGCGATGCAGGCGCTCCCGGCGCGGCGCTGAGGCGGCCGCCGCCACGGGGGCATCGAGCCCCCGCGTCGGCGGGGGCCCTTGCGGCCCCCATGGCGCTGCGGTGGG
>NZ_NHSD01000145.1 GCF_016653255.1 Rhodobaculum claviforme | reverse complement strand
CCCCGAGCGCCGCCGCCCCCTGCGCGCGGCCACCCTGCGCGCCGCGGTGGTGGAGGTGACGACCAACCGCCGGGTGATGACGGTGGTGGCGACCCTCAGCCTCGGGTTCGGGCAGATGTTCATCTTCCTGTCCACTGCGCCGCAGGTGTTCGCGGATGTCTTTGACCGGCAGGACAGCTTTCCGTTCTGGTTCGCGGGCGTGGCGATGGTCGCGGGGCTGTCGGGGATCGTGAACGCATCGCTGGTGATGCAGCTGGGGATGCGGCGGCTGGCGGTGGCGGCCTTTGCGATGCAATGCGTGGTGTCGGTGGTGTTCCTCGTGCAGTGGCTGGCGTTCCCCCTGCCCGAGCCATGGGGGTTCGCCGCGTTCTTTGCCTACATGTGTGCGGCGTTCTTCATGGTGGGGCTGACCTTCGGCAACCTGAACGCGCTGGCGATGGAGCCGATGGGGCATATCGCGGGGCTGGCGGCGGCGGTGATCGGGTCGCTGTCGACCATTGGCGCGGTGCTGATCGCGGTGCCGGTGGGGCAGCTCTATGACGGCACACCGGTGCCGCTGGTGGCGGGTGTCGCGCTGTGCTCGGGGCTGGCGTTCCTGCTGCTGCGCACCGTCTCCGAAAGCTACACCCCCGCCACGCCCTGAGGCGGGCGGGGGCGCGCGCTCACTCGGCCGCGAGGTCGCTGGCCGGCGCGATCAGAGGCGCGATGTCCCACACCTCCGCCATGTAGCCCCGGATCGTGCGATCCGACGAGAACCACCCCGAACGCGCCGTGTTCAGCGCCGCCATGCGCATCCATCCCGCCGGGTCGCGGAACGCCGCATCCACCCGCCGCTGGGCGTCCCAGTAGCCGTCGAAGTCCGAGCAGACGACGAAGAAGTCATGGTGGCGCAGGTTGTCCACCACCCCGCGATAGCGGTCCGTGTCACCGTCCGAAAACACCCCCGACGCGACCTGTTCCAGCGCCTGCGCCAGACGCGGGCTTGCGTCGATGGCCTGGGCGGCGTGCCCCTCCACCGTGCGGCGGGCGACGACCTCGGGGGCGGTCATGCCGAACAGGAAGAAGTTCTCGGCCCCCACGCGCTCGCGGATCTCCACGTTGGCGCCGTCGAGCGTGCCGATGGTGGGCGCGCCGTTCATGGCGAACTTCATGTTGCCGGTGCCCGAGGCCTCCTTGCCGGCGGTGGAGATCTGTTCCGACAGATCGGCCGCCGGGATCAGCCGCTCGGCCATGGTGACGTTGTAGTTGGGCGGATAAACCACCTGCAGCCAGTCGCGCGTCACCGGATCGGCGTTGATCACCCGGCCAACGTCGTTGATCAGGTGGATGATCTCTTTCGCCAGCACATAGCCGGGTGCGGCCTTGCCGCCGAAGATCTTGACCCGGGGGGTCCACTCGCCGTTGGGGTCCTCGCGGATCGCGTTCCACAGCGCGATCGTCTCCAGGATGTTCATGTGCTGGCGCTTGTATTCGTGGATGCGCTTGATCTGGATGTCGAACATCGCCGCCGGGTTGACGGTCACGCCCTGCGTCTCGCGCAGCCAGCGCGCAAGCGCCTCCTTGTTGGTGCGCTTGGCGGCGGCGTAGGCGTCCATGAAGCCCGCGTCGTCCACATGCGGCTCCAGCTCCGACAGCCGCTCCAGGTCCGAGACCCAGCGCGGGCCGATGGTGTCGCCCACCAGCTTGCGCAGCGCGGGGTTCGCGGCCACGATCCAGCGGCGCGGCGTCACGCCGTTGGTCTGGTTGACGATCCGGTCGGGGTGCAGGCGGTGCAGCTCCGCGAAGACGGTGTCCTTGACCAGATCGGTGTGCAGCGCCGACACGCCGTTGACCTTGTGGGCCATGATGAAGCTCAGCTCGCCCATGTTGACGTTGCCGTCGCTGAGGATGTGGGCGTTGCGGTGGGGGTGGGCGCGGGCGTGGCCCTCGTCGATGCGGCCGATGATCTCCAGGTGGCGCGGCAGCACGCGGTCCATCAGCCATTCGGGCCAGCGCTCCAGCGCCTCGGGCATCAGCGTGTGGTTGGTGTAGCCGAGGCACCCGCGCGCGGTATCCTCGGCCGTGTCGAAGTCCATCCCGTGTTCGTCGTGCAGCAGGCGGATCAGCTCCGGCCCCGCGATCGCCGGATGGGTATCGTTGAGCTGGATCGCCACATGGCGCGGCAGCGCCGCCAGATCCTCATGCTCGCCGCAGAACCGACGCAGGATGTCGCGCAGGCTCGCGGCGGTGAAGAAATACTCCTGCCGCAGGCGCAGCTCCTTGCCCGCATCCGAGGTGTCGTCGGGATAGAGCACGCGGGAAATGGTGCGCGCCAGCGCCTCGGGCGCGGTGGCGCCCATGTAGTCGCCGCGGTTGAACGCCGCGAGGTCGAAGCCGTGCACCGCCTCCGCCCCCCACAGCCGCAGGGTGTTGGCCCAGCGCCCGCGCCAGCCGATGACCGGAGTGTCGTGGGCCTTGGCCAGCACCTGCTCGTCCGGCTCCCACACCCGGCGGCCGTCGTGATCGCGCACATGGCCGCCAAAGGCGATGCCGTACATCACCTCGGGGCGCTCGAACTCCCAGGCGTGCTTCTGGCGCAGCCACTCCTCGGGCTCCTCGATCTGGACGCCGTCCTCGAATCGCTGCTGGAACAGGCCATGCTCGTAGCGGATGCCGTAGCCGTGGCCCGGGCAGCCCAGCGTCGACATCGAATCGAGGAAACACGCCGCCAGCCGCCCCAGCCCCCCGTTGCCCAGCGCCGCATCGGGTTCGTTCGCCAGCACCGTGGCGAAGTCGAAGCCGCAGCTTTCGCAGACCGCGCGCGCCTCGTCCATCAGGCCGAGGTTGACGATCGCGTCCTCCAGCAGGCGGCCGATCAGGAACTCCATCGACAGGTAGTAGACCCGCTTGCCACGCGCGGCATAGGCCGCCCGCGTGGAGGCGAACCACGGCGTGATGATGCGGTCGCGCACCGCCAGCGACAGCGCCATGCGGACGTCATAGACATGGGCATGGGGCAGATCCTTGCCCAGCGAGAATTCGAGATGGCGCAGCGTGTCGCTGCGCAGGTCTGCATGCGTCATCGGCTCATGTGTCCCCGGTTTCGCCCGGCAGGCGGTTTCTCCCCGACATGATCGTGCGACCGGCCGGGGTTTCAACCCCTGCGGCGCCCACCCGGCCGTGGGGCGGTCCTGAAGACCTTGAAATGCCGCCGATGGCAACCCCCGTGCCCAAGCGGCGGGCGGCGTGGCGTTGCGGCATGGCGAACACGCCGCAGGGATTCGTCCGCCGGCCGCCCCCGTCAAGCGCGTTGTTCGGTTGCGCCGACGCGCGCCCAGCGGATAGCGTGGGCCGACGAGTCGATGAACCACCTGGGGAGGACAGCGCAACACCCGGACCCACCCATCGGACGGGGCCTGCCAGCCCCACGCGGCCCCCGCCGCCGGTCCGATAACGCGCACGGGTCACGGCCTGCTACGGGTCATGGCCTGCACGGGTCACGGCACGCATGGGGCACTGGCCCCACGTGGGCACGGGTGTGTCGGCCGCCACGGCGGCCGGGCGCGGCATGTCCGCAGAACCAAGGGAAACAGCCCGCGGCGCAGGCCACGGGAGACGGCGGCAGTGGCCGGTGGCATGGCCCCCTTGCGGGGGCTGTCACAGGGTTTCTGTCGGGTCGGCCGGGCGTGCCCGGTCACGAAACCGGTCCGTGCGGGTCCCGCCGGACAAGACGCAAGAAGCACGGAGCGGCGCAGGCGATGGGCAAGATCGGGCAGGACTTGGAGCTTCAGGCAATGTGGACCGAGGCCTGCACCGGCTTGCGCGACCGGATCGGACGCAACAACTTCGTCACCTGGATCGAGCCGTTGCAGCTGCGCGGCGTGACCGACGGGGTGCTGCGATTCTCGGTGCCCACGCGGTTCCTTGGCGATTGGGTCGTGCGGCATTTCGCCGAGGCGATCGTGCAGGAATGCGTCCGGGCCGGGGCGCAGGTCACGCGGCTGGATGTGGCGCTGGCGCGCCCGCGCACCGATGCCGACGGCGCCCCGATGGCCCGCGCCACTCCGGCCCCCCGCGCCGGCACCGGGGACGGCCCCGGCGCGCAGGTCGACATCGGCCCCGATACCCCCCCCGAGGCCGAGGCCGACCTGCCCAGCGGCCCCCTCGACCCGCGCTTCACCTTTGACAATTTCGTGGTGGGCAAGCCCAACGAGTTGGCCCACGCCGCCGCCCGCCGCGTGGCCGAGGGCGGCGCGATCACCTTCAATCCGCTGTTCCTCTATGGCGGCGTGGGGCTGGGCAAGACCCACCTGATGCACGCCATCGCCTGGGAGTTGCGCCGCCAGCAACCGGGGCTGCGGGTGCTGTATGTCTCGGCCGAGCAGTTCATGTACCGATTCGTCGATGCGCTGCGCAACAAGCAGATCATGGACTTCAAGCAGCTGTTCCGCTCGGTCGATGTGCTGATGGTGGACGATGTGCAATTCATCGCCGGCAAGGAAAGCACCCAGGAGGAATTCTTCCACACCTTCAACGCGCTGGTGGACCAGCGCAAGCAGATCGTGATTTCCGCCGACCGCGCGCCCGGAGAGATCAAGGACCTGGAGGACCGCATCACCTCGCGGCTACAATGGGGCCTCGTGGTGGACCTGCATCCGACGGATTACGAGCTGCGCCTGGGGATTCTCCAGACCAAGCTGGAGGCGTTCCGCGCCCAGGACCCCAATGTGGTCGTGGCGCCCGATGTGCTGGAGTTCCTCGCCCACAAGATCACCACCAACGTCCGGGTGCTGGAGGGGGCGCTGACACGGCTGCACGCCTTTGCCTCGCTGGTGGGGCGCGAGATCACGCTGGAGCTGGCGCAGGACTGCCTGGCGGATATCCTGCGCGTCTCCGAACGCCGCGTCACGATCGAGGAGATCCAGCGCAAGGTCGCCGAGCACTACAACATCCGCCTGTCGGACATGATCGGGCCGAAGCGCGTGCGCACGCTGGCCCGTCCCCGGCAGGTGGCGATGTACCTGTCCAAGGAGCTGACGGCCAAGTCCCTGCCCGACATCGGCCGGCGCTTCGGCGGGCGCGATCACACCACGATCATCCACGGCGTCCGCAAGGTCGAGGAGCTGGTCGCCGCCGATCCCCAGCTGGCCGAGGACCTGCGCCTGCTGCGCCGCCTGCTGTCGAGCTGAGCGGGGCTCAGACCACCGCCCGCTCGGGGAACGCGCGCCCCTCCAGCACCCGCGCGACGCCCAGCGGCGACAGGTCCAGCGTGCGGTAGGCGCCGGTCAGCAGCACCTCGGCCAGGCCGCGGCCCATCGCGGGGGCCTGCTGCAACCCGTGGCCCGAAAACCCCGACAGCACATGCAGCCCCGCAAGCTGCGGATGCGGCCCCACGATGGCATTCTGGTCCAGCGTGTTGAAGTCATACAGCCCGGCCCAGGCGCGCAGCACCTTCACGGCGGCGAATTCGGGCGCGCGCGCCCAGATACGGGGCCAGACGACGTCCTCGAACTCCTCCAGGCGGGGTTCGAAGTCGTCGGGATCGGTGGCGGGATCGTCGGTCGGGACGGTGGCGCACAGCCAGTGCCGCCCCTCGGGGCGCAGATAAAAACCGGTGTGATCGACCAGAAGCGGCGCGTCCGGATGGCGCGCATCGGGGGCATCGATCAGGAACACCGTGCGCTTGCGCGGCTCCACCGGCCAGGGGTGGCCCGCGCCCGCCATCAGCCCCGCCGCGCGCGTGCCCGCCGCCAGCACCACCGCGCCCGCCGCCAGCGTGGTGCCACAGGCCAGCCGCACACCGGTCACACGCGCACCGTCACGGTGCAACGCGGCGACCTCGGCCCGGCGCCACACCGCCCCCTGCGCACGCGCCGCGTCGCGAAAGCCCGACAGAAGGCCCATGTTGTCGAACCACCCCTCGCCCCGCGGCCCGAAGCTGCCGAGGATCACATCCTCCAGCGCCAGCCACGGAAACCGCGCCGCCAGCGCAGGGGGGGCCAGAAGCTCGGTCGCCGCGCCCGCGGCATGCTGCACGGCAACGGCGGCCCGCATCGCCGCGGCCGCCGCCGTGGTCCCGGCCAGGAACAGATACCCGTTTTCGCGCAATCCCAGATCCGGCGCGCCCGGCCCGGCCAGGGCGGCGAAATCACGGATCACCTCCAGCCCGAACCCCGAGATCGCCACGTTCAGCGGGTTGGAGAACTGCTGCCGGATCGAGGCGACCGACAACGCCGTGGCCGCGCGCGCATGGGTCGGGTCACGCTCCAGCACGATGACGCGCAGGCCGGGCTGCATCCGCGTCAACCAGAACGCCGCCGCGGCCCCCATGACCCCGCCGCCCACAATTGCCACATCGACCGCCATCGCCACCCCCCGTCGCCGCCAACCCAGCTAGCGCAGCGGTCCGTGGCAGGACAAGGGGGCGCCCGTCGCGCGGTGAAGCCGCGCCGACATACGCAACGGGCCGCGGCGGAGATAATCCGCCGCGGCCCGCGCGCTTTACGCCATCTTCATTCGCTGCGCCGAGGATGCAAGGCGTCACCGCGTGTGTTGGGTGACGCGGGACGGTTGCGGGCAATTGGTGCGCCCGGGGCCGTCCCAACCCCTGGACACCGAAGCGCTGCATCCAGGCCGCTCCGGCATGCACGGCGGGGCTGCCCCCGCCGTGCGCGGTGCGTCAGCCGTTCAGCTTGGCGACCTCGGCGGCGAAGTCCTCGGTCGGCTTCTCGATGCCCTCGCCCACGGCCAGCCGCACGAAGCCCGTGATCTCCACGCCGGCCTCGGCGGCGGCCTCGGCCACGGTCTGGTCGGGGTTGATCACGAACTTCTGGCCCAGAAGCGTGACCTCCTCGAAGTACTTCTTCATCCGGCCGACGATCATCTTCTCGATCACCGAATCGGGCTTGCCGCTTTCGCGGGCCTGCTCGGTCAGCACGGACTTCTCGCGCTCCACCAGTGCGGGGTCGAGATCGTCCTCGCCGAGGCTGGCGGGGTTGGTGGCGGCGACGTGCATCGCGACCTGCTTGCCGAAGCTTGCGACGGTGGCGGCGTCACCGCCCTTGATGGCGACCAGAACGCCGATCTTGCCCATGCCTTCGGCGGCGGCGTTGTGGACATAGGCGGCGACGCCCTCACCCTCCAGCACGGCCATGCGGCGCAGGGTCATGTTCTCGCCGATCTTGGCGATGGCTTCGGCGATGTGGGTCTCGATCGTCTTGCCGCCCACGTCGGCGGCCTTCAGCGCGTCCACGTCCGACGCGCCCAGCGCCGCGGTCGAGATCGCCGACACCAGGCCCTGGAACTCGGCGTTCTTGGCGACGAAGTCGGTTTCGGAGTTCAGCTCGATCAGGACGCCGCGCCCCCCGTCGACGGCCATCCCGACCAGGCCCTCGGCGGCGGTGCGCCCGGATTTCTTGGCGGCCTTGGCCAGGCCCTTGGTGCGCAGCCAGTCGACCGCGGCCTCCATGTTGCCGTCGTTTTCGGTCAGGGCCTTCTTGGCGTCCATCATCCCGGCGCCGGTGGCGTCGCGCAATTCCTTGACCATGCTGGCGGTAATAGCCATGGCTTGGGTTCTCCTGATGTAAGTGGATCGGGCGGACCTGTGGCCCGCCCCGTCAGATCATGTGCTCGCGCGGGCGGCACCCCCGGCCGGGGGTGCGCCGGGCTCAGCCCTCGGCCTTGGGCGCCTCGGCGGCGGGTTCGGCCTCGGCGAGGAGTTCCTCGACGGGGGCCTCCTCCAGCGCACCGAGGTCGACGCCGGCAGCCCCCATCTGTGCCGTCATGCCGTCCAGCGCCGCGCGCGAAACGAGGTCGCAGTACAGCGCAATCGCACGGGCCGCGTCATCGTTGCCGGGGATGATGTAGTCGATCCCCTCGGGGGCGCAGTTGGTGTCGACCACGGCCACGACCGGGATGCCCAGCTTGCGCGCCTCGAGCACCGCGAGGTCCTCCTTGCCGACGTCGATGACGAACAGCAGGTCCGGCACGCCGCCCATGTCGCGGATGCCGCCGAGGCTGGCCTGCAGCTTGTCGCGCTCGCGCTCCATGCCGAGGCGCTCTTTCTTGGTCAGGCCCTCGGCGCCGCTGTCCAGACGCTCGTCCAGCGCCTTGAGGCGCGCGATCGACTGGCTCACGGTCTTCCAGTTGGTCAGCGTGCCGCCCAGCCAGCGGTGGTTCATGTAGTACTGCGCCGATTTCTCGGCGGCTTCGGCGACGGCCTTGGCGGCCTGGCGCTTGGTGCCGACAAAGAGGATGCGGCCGCCCTTGGCGACGGTCTCGCGGACCACGTTGAGGGCCGCGTCCAGCATCGGGACCGTCTGGGTCAGGTCGAGGATATGGATGCCGTTGCGTTCGCCATAGATGTACTGGCCCATGCGCGGGTTCCAGCGCTGGGTCTGGTGGCCGTAGTGAACGCCAGCTTCGAGAAGCTGACGCAGGTTGAAGTCGGGAAGCGCCATGAAACTGTCCTTTTCCGGTTTGCGCCGCGGCGGGGCCTGAGGGCTGCCGCCCAACCGGTGGACCGCGTGGGAGCGCTGCGCGCCACCCCAGCGGCCCTGCGCCCCGCCTGTGAAGTGTTCGGGCCGTTACCGGCTTTGGCGGGGGTTGGCAAGGGAAAAGCCCGCGCAGCGCCGCCGGGACCAGCCCGCCCCGGCGCACGACAGGCCGGGG
>NZ_NHSD01000144.1 GCF_016653255.1 Rhodobaculum claviforme | reverse complement strand
TGGCGGGCTGGCGGCGCTGCTGGCGGCGGCGTTTCTTGCGGGCGGGGTGACGACGCCGCTGTATGCGCTGTTTCTTGCCCATACCAATGACTTTCTCGACGCCGAGGACATGGCGGCGGCGTCGGGGGGGCTGGTGTTCACCTTCGGGCTGGGTGCCATCAGCGGCCCGCTGGCGGCCGGCTGGGCGATGGAGACGCTGGGGCCGCCGGGGTTCTGGCTGGTGCTGGGCACGACCTTTGCGGCGATCGCGCTGCATGCGCTCTATCGCATGACCCGGCGCGACGCCGCCCCGGCGAGCGAGACCGAAAGCTACCTCGGGGTGCTGCCGACCACCTCGGCGGTGGCGGTGGAGGCCGCGGGCGCCTGGGCCGCCGAACAGGCCGAGGCCGAACGCGCGGACGACGCTCGGTCCTGATCGCCCCGCACCCCCGGCGGGCCCTGATCCCTGTGTCGCGCGCGCGGGATCAGGGGGCGCGCAGGACCTCCGGCCCGCCGCCGCGCCAGGGATCGGGGGCGGGCGCCTCGGGGGCGATGTCGGCTGCGTCGGCGCCGACCGACGCGTCGCGCAGCACGTCATACAGCTCGCTGCGCAGCCTGGGGATGTCCTGCTCGATCAGCGTATTGAGGACTTCGCGATCGGCGGGCCGAATCGCCGGAAAGGTCTGGAGGCCGCGCTTGTGGGCCATGTCGCGCGCCCTCGGGTGCACCTCCTGCCACATCGCGCGCAGGTCCTCGGCCTGGTCGCGCATCAGCAGTTCGGTGTCGTGCAGGCCCTCGAAGATCTCGTCGAAGCTGTCGATCTGGCGCCGCCGGGCGCGGGGAAACGAAACCAGCTCCAGCACCGCGACCATCGCGATCACGGCGACGGCCAGCGCCGGCAGGGCGACGATCAGCCCGGTCACCGCCGCCCCCCCGCCCAGCGCAAGCACCACGAGCGTCAGCACGCTGTAGGTCCGCTTGCGCGTCCGCCGGTAGCGTCGCGCGGCCTCGTCGATCACATAGGCATGCAGGCGCAGGCGCTCGGCAAAGGCCGCCATCTGGGTGATCTGGTTGTCCATCCGGCGCGTCGGCGCGCGGTGGAGTTCCTCGATCAGGTCGTGGCGGGCCTTCTCGAAGTCGTCCATCCGCAGCCCGGATGCGGGCTTGCCCGCGATCGGGACGAAGGTGTTGTAGATCATCGGCAGATCCTTGCGCGGGATCACCTTGCCGAGGTTCCAGCACAGCGCGCCATAGGCGCGGGCGAAATCGTGCAGGTTGTGGAACTGATCCATCTTGTTCAGGACGATCAGAAGCTTGTGGTCGATGCCCACCAGCGATTCCCGGAACACCTGGAGCGTCTCGCCGGTGGTGCCGGGCTTGTCGGGATCAAAGAAGATCATCACCAGGTCGGCGCGCTCGGCGAACCAGCGCACGACGGCGGGAAAATCGAACCCCCGGCCGTTCTCGGCCTTTGCCTCGTCGATCATGCCGGGGCTGTCGATCAGCGTCACGGTGTGCAGAAGATCGGACGGGCGCAGCTTCAGGCGGATGTGCGACACCAGCTGGTCGCCGAAATGGCGCAGCCCCTCATAGGGCAGGTCGGGGTTGCTGACGACCGAATGGCCGTCAAGGTCGGTGTCATGGGGGCCATGGGTGATGATCGTGAAGCCGTCGTCGGTGGGCGCCACGCCGGTCTTCTGCACCTCGGCGCCCAGCAGATGGTTCACGAAGGTGGACTTACCCGACGAGTGGTTGCCGAGCAGCAGCACCTGCGGCGGGCGGCGCAACTCGCCGACGGTCGGCGGCCTCCGGAACATGAACGCCTTGGCCAGCGGGACGAGGGGGTCAGTGTAATACTCGCGGATCCGGTCCGCGAACTGTTCCATGACATGCTGCAAAGGTTGCTCCCTGACGGTGGGCAAGGCCCCGTGATCGGCGATGCTACGATGGCGCCCGGGAATCGGCGACACCAGAGGAAAACGCCATTCACAAAACGGCTAGTGCGGGACCATGTCCGCACGATTTCGATGGCGGGCCGGCGGCGGGCACCCGTGGCCGACCGGCCCCGGCGCGGTGGTTTCCCTGCGCCGTGCGGATCGGGTATAGCCTCGCTGCGGGGCCGTGGCGTGTCCGTGCGGGGGCCAGCCATGGTGCGGGCCGGTTTCATGCGCGGCAGCAAGAGGGGCAGGGACATGATGGCAGACCAGGCGCACAGGCTTTCGGTGGCGCCCATGATGGACTGGACCGACCGGCATTGCCGGATGTTCCACCGCCAGATCAGCGGCCGTGCCCAACTCTATACCGAGATGGTGACCTCGGCCGCGCTGGTGCGCGGGGGGGCGTGGCGGCTGCTGGCGCATGATCCGGCCGAACACCCGCTGGTGTTGCAGCTGGGCGGCAGCGACCCCGCGGAGCTGGCCGAGGCCGCGCGGATCGGTGCCGCGCAGGGCTATGACGAGATCAACCTCAATGTGGGATGCCCCTCGGACCGGGTGCAGTCCGGCTGCTTCGGGGCGGTGCTGATGAAGCGCCCCGATCTGGTGGCCGACTGCGTGGCGGCGATGCGCGCGGCCAGCGGCGCCGAGATCACGGTCAAGTGCCGCATCGGGGTGGACGACGACGATCCGCGCGTGGCCCTTCCGGGTTTTCTGGAGACGGTGGCGGCCGCGGGGGTGCGGCATTTCGTGATCCACGCCCGCAAGGCCTGGCTGGCCGGCCTCAGCCCCAGGGAAAACCGCGAGATCCCGCCGCTGGAGCACGATCTGGTGGCGCAGATGCTGCGGGACTTTCCTGCGCTGCGCCTCAGCCTGAATGGCGGGATCGGCACGCTGGAGGAGGCGCGGCGCTGGCTCGGGCGGGGGTTTCACGGGGTGATGATCGGTCGCGCGGCCTATCACACGCCCCATGACGTCCTGGCCGGGGCCGATGCGGCGATCTGGGGCATGCACACGCCCGTGCCCGACCGCGCCGAGGTGGTCGCGCGCATGCGCCCCCACATCGACCGGCACCTCGCGGCGGGGGGGCGGTTGCACGCGATCACGCGCCACATGCTGGGGCTGTTCGCGGGCCAGCCGGGCGCGCGGGCCTGGCGGCGGCTCCTGTCCGAGGGCGCCACGCGCCCCGGCGCCGGGCCGGAGCTGCTGGACGCCGCCCTCGCCGAGGTGCGCCCGAAGGCCGCCTGAGGGCTAGCGCTGGAGGCTCTCGACGTGTTCGGCGATGGCCAGCAGCGCGGCGGGGGTCGGCGTCAGGACGCCGTCGCCGGTTTCCACCATCACCATCGGCCCCGTCATGTCGGCGCCGAAGCTGGGCATGGCGCCATCGCGACCGTCGCGGGTGTAGCCGTCGATGTAGCTCATGACCGCCACCAGCGGAAAGGTGCCGCCGTTGTTGCGCGACAGCAGCGTCAGGTCGATGGGCGCCGGTGTGATGCCGACCGCGGCGGGCCCGTCGCCGCGCCCGCCCGGCCCGTGGCACACGGCGCAGTTCTGGTCGAACAGGGTGCGCCCGGCGACCTCGGCCGGGGGTTGCGGGGTGCAGGCGGCCACCAGTGCCGCCACGCCCGCCAGCGCCCCGAATCCCGTCGCCATCTGCCAGCGTGCCATGGTTGCCCTCCCGCTCCGGTGCCGTTGTGCGTGACAGTGGCACGCGTGCGCCCCGCCTGCCAAGGGGCGGCCCCTTTGGTGCCGCCTCAGCCGCGGATCGCCTCCAGCATGCGGTGGACGTTGTCGGGGTCGGCGTCGGGGGTGATTCCGTGGCCGAGGTTGAAGATGTGCGGCCCGCCCTGGAAGGCGCGGACGATGCGCCGGGTCTCCTCCAGCAGCGCGGGGCCACCCGTGACCATGTGCCGCGGGTCGAGGTTGCCCTGCACGCAGCCGTCCTTCTGCACCTCGCGCGCGGCCCAGTCGGCGGAGACGGAGTTGTCGATCGCCACGCAATCGGCGCCGGTGGCGCGGGCGAAGCCGACGTAATGCTCGCCGGCCTGGCGCGGAAAGGCGATGACGGGGATGCCCGGATGGCGGGCCTTCAGCGCCGCGGTGATCGCGCGCGCGGGTTCCAGCGCGTATTTCTCGAACGCGCCCTCGCGGCCCGCGCCCACCAGTGAGCCCGCCCAGCTGTCGAAGATCTTCACCACCTCGGCGCCCGCCTCGATCTGGGCCGAGAGGTACTCGATCGTGGCGTCCGTCAGCCGCGCCATCAGCGCATCGAACGCCGCCGGGTCGCCTTCGCGCATGGCATGCGCGGGGCCCTGGTCGGGGGTGCCGCGCCCGGCGATCATGTAGGTGGCCACCGTCCACGGCGCGCCCGCGAACCCGATCAGCGTGGTGTGGGCGGGCAGTTCGCGGCGCAGGATGCGGACGGTTTCGTAAACCGGGGCAAGGTGTTCGTGAATCGCCTCGGTCGGTTTCAGCTTCGCCACGCCGGCGGCGTCGGACAGGGTGGACAGCCGCGGGCCTTCGCCGGTGACGAACCACAGGTCCGCCCCCAGCGCCTGCGGCAGCAGCAGGATGTCGGCGAACAGGATCGAGGCGTCGAAGTCATACTTGCGGATCGGCTGCAGCGTGACCTCGGCCGCCAGTTCGGAGTTGTAGCACAGGCTGAGGAAATCGCCCGCCTGTGCGCGCGTGGCGCGGTACTGCGGCAGATAGCGCCCGGCCTGGCGCATCAGCCACACCGGCGGCGGGTCCACCCGTTCGCCGGCCAGCGCGCGCAGGATGGTCTTGGAGGGGCGGGTTTCGGTGGCCGTTTCGGCCAGGCGCGTATCGGCCATGGGCTGTCTCCTATGCTGGCCCGTTGGTCCTTCGGGCGGGCCGCGATGTCAAGCGCGCTGGACAGGTTGACAGCCCACCTTGACGCGGCCATTCATCGCCCCATGACCCGCGCACACCCCACCCCCGCCACTCCCCTGCGTATCGGCACCCGCGGCTCGCCGCTGGCGCTGGCGCAGGCGCACGAGACCCGCGCCCGGCTGATGGCCGCCCATGGCCTGCCCGAGGACGCCTTCGAGATCGCCGTGATCAAGGTCAAGGGCGACGACCGCCACATGGTGGCCGCCGACACGCCGTTGAAAGAGATCGGCAACAAGGGTCTCTTCACCCGCGAGATCGAGGAGGCGCTGCTCGACGGCAGCATCGACATCGCCGTGCACTCCATGAAGGACATGCCGGTCGAACAGCCGCCCGGCCTGATCCTCGATTGCTTCCTGCCGCGCGAGGACCCGCGCGATGCGTTCGTGTCGCACAAGCACGGCGGAATCGCGGATCTGCAGCCGGGGCAGGTGGTGGGCTCCTCCAGCCTGCGCAGGCGTGCGCAGATGCTGTACCGCCGTCCCGACCTGAAGGTGGTGGAGTTCCGCGGCAACGTGCAGACCCGCCTGAAGAAGCTGCAGGACGGGGTGGCCGACTGCACCTTCCTCGCGATGGCGGGGCTGAACCGGCTGGGCATGGCGGATGTCGCGCGCGGCCCCGTCAACCCCGAGGACATGCTGCCGGCGGTGTCGCAGGGCGCCATAGGGATCGAGCGGCGCCTGGACGACCCGACGACCGAGGCGCTGCTGGTGCCGCTGCACGACCGCGACACCGGCCTGCGGCTGGCGGCGGAGCGGACCTTGCTCGCGGGGCTCGATGGCTCGTGCGAGACACCGATCGCGGGGCTTGCGCTGATCGAGGGCGACCGGATCTGGCTGCGCGCCGAGATCCTGCGTCCCGACGGCAGCGAATGCCTGACCGACGAGGGGCGCGCGGCGCTGTCCGACGCGGCCGATCTGGGCGCCGAGATCGCGCGCCGGCTGCTGGGCCGCGCCCCTGCGGGCTTCTTCGACTGGCGCGCGGCCTGAGGGGCGGGGCCTGTTGTCGCACCCCGGCGGCGGGCTAGAACCTCCGGCATCAGCAGATGCCGGGGGTCCCCATGTTCCGACCGATTCTCTGCGCGGCCCTGATCGCCACTGGGGCGACGGTGGCCGCGCCCGCCAGCGCGCAGATTGTCACCGAGCCGTTGCGCTGGGAGGTTGACGGCGCCGCCTTCGAGGGGATGGTCGCGCGCAACACCAATCTGGATGCCCCGCGCGGTGTCGTGGTGATCGTGCACGACTGGAACGGCATCGACGCCTATGAGCGGGGCCGGGCCGAGATGCTGGCCGCGCAGGGCTTCACCGCTGTCGCCGTCGATCTGTTCGGTACCGACGCCGTGCTGGAGGGGATCGAGGACTACCGCCGCGAGACCGGCGCGCTTTATGCCGACCGCGGGATGTTCCGCGCCCGCCTGTCGGCCGCGCTGGAGGCGGCGGGCACCCTGCCGGGCGCCGACGCGGGCACTGTGATCATGGGCTACTGCTTTGGCGGGGCTGCGGTGCTGGAGGCGGCGCGCATGGGCGCGGATCTGGCGGGCTTTGTCAGTTTTCACGGCGGGCTGACGACGCCGGAGGGGCAGGACTGGCACGACGCCACCGGCGCGCCGATGCTGGTGCTGCACGGATCGGCCGATCCGGTGTCCGGCATGGCCGATCTGGGCGCGCTGATGGACGAGCTGCAAGCGGCCACCATCCCCCACCGCGCCGAGATCTACGGCGGGGCGCTGCACTCCTTCACGGTCTGGGGCTCGGACGACTATGACCTGTCGGCCGATCGCCGCGCGTGGCGGGCGCTGACCGGGTTCCTCGACGAGATTCTCTGAACGCGCGGCCTCAGGCCACCCCGGGGACCGCCGGGTGCGGCCCGGTGCGCGGTCCCGGATGCCCGCAGGCGGCGACGTGGGGGCACGACGCTGCCTTCGGGGGGGCGGCGACGCAGCGGGGAACCCGATGCGCGTCCGGGCGGGCCGCGCGCGTCGGCGTGGCGCGTGTGTGGCGCCGACGCGGCGTCGCGGCCCCCCTCAGCGAGGCAGCGCGCGCCAGCCGATGTCGCGGCGGCAGAACCCTTCGGGCCAGTCGACGGCGTCGACCATGGCATAGGCGCGGTCGTGGGCTTCGCGCAGGCTGGCGCCGCGGGCGGTCACCGACAGGACCCGCCCGCCGGCGGCCACCAGCTGCCCGTCGACGCGCGCGGTTCCGGCGTGGAACACCATGTGCCGGCTGTCGTCGGCCACCCCGTCCAGCCCTCGGATCGCGCTGCCCCGCGCGTAATCCCCGGGATAGCCGCGCGCCGCCAGCACCACCGTCAGCGCGTGATCCTCGGCCCAGTGCACGGCGACATCCCCCAGCCGCCCCTCGGCGCAGGCCAGCATCAGGTCGAGCGCCTGGGCGCCCAGCCGCATCATCAGCACCTGCGCCTCCGGATCGCCGAAGCGGGCGTTGTATTCCACCAGCCGTGCGCGCGGCGCCGCTTCGGGGCCGTCGATCATCAGCCCGGCATACAGCACCCCGCGATAGGGCGTGCCGCGCCGCGCCATCTCGGACAGCGTCGGGCGGATGATCGTCTCCATCACCTGCGCCTGCACCGCCTCCGTCAGGACCGGCGCGGGGGTATAGGCGCCCATGCCCCCGGTGTTCGGCCCCTCGTCGCCGTCAAAGGCGCGCTTGTGATCCTGTGCGGTGCCGATGGGCAGGGCGTCCTCGCCGTCGCACAGCACGAAGAACGACGCCTCCTCGCCGGTCATCATCTCCTCCAGCACCACGCGGGCGCCGGGCACGGCAAACAGCGCCTCCAGCGCGGCACGCGCGGTGGGCAGGTCGGGCGCGACGGTGACGCCCTTGCCGGCCGCCAGCCCGTCGGCCTTGACCACGATGGGCGCGCCGACGCGCTCCAGATGGGCGCGCGCGGCGTCGGGATCGTCGAACGCCGCCCAGTCGGCGGTGGGCACGTCGGCCGCGCGGCAGATTTCCTTGGTGAACGTCTTGGAGGCCTCCAGCTGCGCCGCCGCGGCCGAGGGTCCGAACACCGTCACCCCCACCGCGGCCAACGCGTCCGCCAGCCCCGCCACCAGCGGCGCCTCGGGGCCGATCACCACGAAATCCACGCCCGCGTCGGCGACAAAGGCCGTCACCGCGCCCGCGTCGCAGATGTCCAGCGCGGCCGTCTCGGCGATCTCGGAGATCCCGGCGTTGCCGGGGGCCACGATCAGCCGGTCGCATTTGGGGTTCTGCTTGATCGCCCAGGCGAGCGCGTGTTCGCGCCCGCCGCCGCCCAGCACAAGGATGTTCATCGGCTTTCCCTCCGGTCGCGGGCGTTCTAGGCTCCGGCCCGGATCGGCACAAGCGGGGGCGGGATGGATCTGTTCGAAGACGACGCGGCGGCGGTCGGCAACGCGCCGGAGCTGTCGGTCTCCGAGATCTCGGGCGCGGTCAAGCGGGTGATCGAGGGCGAGTTCGGCCGCGTGCGCGTGCGTGGCGAGGTCGGGCGCGTCAGCCGACCGCGCTCGGGGCATGTGTATCTGGATCTCAAGGATGACCGCGCGGTGCTGTCGGCGGTGATCTGGAAGGGCAACGCCACCCGGCTGGAAACCCAGCCCGAGGAGGGGATGGAGGTCGTCGCCACCGGCCGGCTGACGACCTTCGCCGGGCAATCGCGCTACCAGATGATCATCGAGGAGGTCGCGCCCGCGGGCCTCGGTGCGCTGATGGCGATGCTGGAAAAGCGCCGCCAGGCGCTGGCGGCCGAGGGGCTGTTCGATCCCGAGCGCAAGCGGCCGATCCCGTACCTGCCGCAGGTGATCGGGGTGGTGACCTCGCCCTCGGGGGCGGTGATCCGCGACATCCTGCACCGGCTGGCGGATCGGTTTCCGCGCCGGGTGATCGTGTGGCCGGTGGCGGTGCAGGGCGCCGCCTGCGCGGCCGAGGTCGCGGCCGCGATTCGCGGCTTCAACGCGCTGGTGCCCGGGGGGCCGGTGCCGCGGCCTGACGTGCTGATCGTCGCGCGCGGCGGCGGCTCGGTCGAGGATCTGTGGGGCTTCAACGAGGAAATCGTGGTGCGCGCGGCGGCGGCCAGCGAAATCCCCCTGATTTCCGCCGTGGGGCACGAGACCGACACCACGCTGATCGATTTTGCCGCCGACCGCCGCGCGCCCACGCCCACGGCGGCAGCGGAAATGGCGGTGCCGGTGCGGCTGGATCTGATTGCCTGGTCGGACGGGCAGGGCGCCCGGCTGACCCGCGCGCTGGGCATGGGGCTGGAGCGGCGCGGCCAGCGGCTGCGCGATCTGGCGCGCGCGCTGCCCCGCCCCGAGGCGCTTCTGGGCCAGGCCGCGCAGCGGCTGGACCTGTGGGGCGAACGCCTGCCGCTGGCGCTGGGCGTCGGGCTGGAGCGGCGCGGCCAGCGGCTGGCGGCGGTGTCGGCGGGGCTGCGGCCACGGCTGCTGGCCGACCGCGTCGCCCGGCTGGGCCGCGAGGTGGCGGGGCTGGGTGCGCGGCTGGTGC
>NZ_NHSD01000143.1 GCF_016653255.1 Rhodobaculum claviforme | reverse complement strand
CGACAGCCGGGCTCGGTCGGGTGCCGGGGGGATGGCGGGGCTGGATGCGCTGGGGCGCGACCATGCCGACCCCGCACCCGACCGAGCCCGGCTGTCGGCGCGTGGCCAGGCCAACATCGCCGCGCATTATGCGGCCGACCTCGCGTTTCTCGACGGGCTCGACCGTGCGGGGCTGCCGGGGGGCTGACCCTTCAGCCGTGGCCGTTGCGCAGCGCGTGCAGCGCGCTGAGCGAGCGGTCGGTGATGCGGTGCAGCCGGGTCCATGTCGCGGCAAAGGCCACCATGTCGCCGCGACCGGCACAGGTGGCCACATCGCCCGCCACCCGCGCCAGCGAGGTCATGCCCACCGTTCCCGCGCGCCGTGACAGCGCCAGCGCGTGGCGGCGGATCTGTCGCGTCTCGCCGCCCTGGTAATGCTCCTCCATCCGCGCGAGCCTGCGGGCCATCTCCTCCAGCGCGAGGCCGGTGATCCCCGCCGCCGCGCCCCGGCCGACATCCGCGACCAGCCCGCGCAGGCGGGCGGGGTCCAGCCGGACCCCTTCTTCGTGACACAGCGCGACCACCTGGCCCATCGTCCCCTCCGCCATCCATCGTTGCGTTGTGTTTACCCTGACCGCCGGGTCTCAAGATTTCCTTTCCGTCGCGTGCGATCCCCCTCGAAAAGCCGATGCCTTCGGGATAGGCAGGACACGCAATGGTGAACGGACGTCCCCACATACGGCAGGCGAGCCCGCTGCCCTCGGACCTGGTCGCCCGCTATCGCGACTGGCGGGCCACCCGCTATGAGGAGAAGCGCGGCCGCTACGCCCAACTGGCGAGCGAAGGGCAGCGCCCCCACGCCATGGTGATCTCGTGCTGTGACAGCCGCGTCACCCTGCCGGAGATGTTCGGCGCCGATCCGGGCGAATTCTTCGTGCACCGCAACATCGCCTCCATCGTGCCGCCGCATGACCCGGGCGCGCAGCGCCATTGCACCTCGGCGGCGGTGGAATACGCCGTCAGCGTGCTGCAGGTGCCGCATGTGCTGGTGATCGGGCATTCCGGCTGCGGCGGCGTGCAGGGGTGCCACGACATGTGCGCGGGCCTCGCCCCCGCGCTGGAGGCCGAGGGCAGCATGGTCGGCCGCTGGCTCGATGTGCTGCGGCCGGTCTATGCGCGGACCATCGACGTGGACCCTGCGCTGCGGCTGGGCGCGATGGAGCGGGCGGGGGTGCTGATCTCGCTCGAGAACCTGCTGAGCTATCGCTTCGTGCAGGCGCCGGTCGCGGCGGGGCGGCTGCGGCTGCACGGGCTGTGGACCGACATCGCCAGCGGCGTGCTGGAGGAATACGACGCCACCAGCGGGACCTTCGTGCCGCTCTGAGCGCGCGGCCTCAGGGCTTGCGGCTGGCACGGCCCTCGCGCAGCCAGGCCGCCAGCGCCAGACCCGCGGCCGCCAGCAGCCACAGCCATGCCGGCAACAGCGTCGCGGTACGCAGATCGGTGGTCGCCTGGGCGTCGCGCGGGGTGATGCCGATCCAGCCGCGCCCGGCCGCCGCGCGCCCCTCGCGGACCTGACGCAGGTCCGGCAGTCCCTCGGCGATCGGCAGCGCGCCGCCGCGCGTGGTCCCCACCAGCGGCGCGAGCGTGTCGGCGGTGGCGATGGTCTGCTCGAATTCGCGCGGGGCCGAGGGGCCAAGCGCGATCACCGCATCCAGCGTGCCGTCGGTCAGGCGATAGAGCCCGATCCCGGGCGCCTCCCACCGGGCGGCGAATCGGCCGGGGGTTTCCTCGGTCAGATCCAGCGTCACCTCGGCCCCGTCGGGACCGGTCACGGTGACGGGGGCGGCGGTGTCCGCCAGGGTGCGGCGCGTGACGGTGATGGTGCCGCCCTGGGCGGTGGCGGTCAGCGCTTCTTCCTCCAGCTCCGGCTCGCCCATCATCCAGTGGGCCAGACGGCGCAACAGCTCCAGCTGCGGCCCGCCGCCCTCGTGGCCGCGATCCCACAGCCAGGCGTGGTCCGAGGCCAGCAGCGCCAGCCGCCCGTCGCCGACCCGGTCGAGGATCAGCACCGGACGGCCCTCCGGCCCCTCCATCACGGCCTGCCCGGTCTCCTGCTCCACCTCCACCAGCCGGAACCAGCGGCCCCAGCCGGGACCACCATCGTCGGCGCGCGGCATCGCGTCATCCAGGCCCTCGGTCACCGGATGGCGTCGGCCAAGATCCGACAGCTCCGGGCGAAACCCCACCTCCAGCACCCGCGACGTCGGCCGCGCCGGAAAGGCGAACCCCAGAGGCGAGCGCCAGATGCTCTCCACCCCCGCAAGCTCGGGACCGGCGGCCACCAGCACCGCGCCGCCCCGTTCGACATAGCGGCGCACGTTGTCATAGTAGCTGGCGGGCAGGATGCCCCGGCGGCTGTAGCGGTCGAAGATGATCAGGTCGAACTCGTCGATCTTGTCGATGAACAGCTCGCGCGTGGGAAAGGCGATCAGCGACAGCTCCGACACCGGCACGCCGTCCTGCTTGTCGGGCGGGCGCAGGATGGTGAAATGCACCAGATCGACCGAGGCGTCGGACTTCAGCAGGTTGCGCCAGGTCCGTTGCCCGGCGTGCGGTTCGCCCGACACCAGCAGCACCGACAGCCGATCGCGCACGCCGTTGATCTGGACGATGGCGGCGTTGTTGCGCGTCGTAAGCTCGCCCTCGGCCTCGGCCACCTCGAACTGAAGCACGTTCATCCCGCCGCGCTCCAGCATGACGGGCAGCGCCAGCTCCTCGCCGACGGGGACGGTGACGGTGCGCGCGTCCTCGCCGTTGACCGACAGCGACAGGCGGGCCTGCCCGGCCTGTGCGGGGGGGACGTCGCCCTGATCCTCGACCTTCAGCGTCAGGGTGACGGACTCGCCCAGGATGGCGAATGCGGGCGCGTTGCGCACGATCAGGCGGCGGTCCCAGTCGTCGGGCTGGCCGGTCAGCAGGGCATGCACCGGGGCGGGCGTGTCGGGGGCGAGCTGCGCGTCGTGGATCTGGCCATCGGTGATCAGCACCACGCCGGCGATGCGGTCGGCGGGCTCCTCCGACAGGGCGCCGGCCAGCGCCTGCATCATCAGGGTTCCCGCGTTGTCGTCGGTGTCGCGCAGCCGGACTACCCGCAGCTCGGTGTCGGCCAGGCGGGCGACGCGCGCCTCCAGATGCTCCAGCGCCGCCGCCGCCTGCGCGGCGCGGTCGGTCAGGCGGTTCGACGCGGTTTCGTCCACCACCGCGATGACGATGTCGCCCAGCGCGCGGCGCTCCTCGGTCTGGAGCGAGGGGTTGGCGAGGGCTGCCAGCACCATCGCCGCCGCCAGACCGCGCAGCCACCACCCCGACAGCCCCCGCCACAGCGCCAGCGCCACCATTCCCGTGGCCAGCCCCGCGCCCACCCAGATCAGCACCATCGGCACCAGCGGGTCCAGAAGGATCGTCTGTGTCATCTACTGCCCCAGCCGTTCGAGCAGGGCGGGCACATGCACCTGGTCGGATTTGTAGTTCCCCGTCAGCACATGCATGATCAGGTTCACGCCGAAGCGATGCGCGATCTCGCGCTGCCGGTCGCCCGCGGCGCCGCGCCCGATCTGCATCATCGGCCGGCCGCGCTCGTTCACCGCCCATGCCGCGGCCCAGTCGTTGCCGCCGATCACCACCGGGCTGACGCCGTCATTGAGGTTGCGAAACGGCATGCCTTCCGCGCGTTCCGCGTCGGGGGCCGAGGCCTCGACCCAGACCTGTCCGGTGTGGCGGCCGGGAAAGTCCTGGATCAGGTAGAAGGTGCGCGTCAGCACATGGTCGTCGGGCACCGGCTCCAGCGGCGGGATGTCGAGGGGGCGCGCGATCTCCTGCAGCCGCCGCCCGGCGGGCGAGGAGAAGCCGAACCCCGCCATGTCCGCGTCGCGGGTGTCGAACAGGATCATGCCGCCCGCGCGCAGATACCGGTTCAGGCGGGCATAGGCGGCCTCGGACGGGGTTGGCGCGCCCTCGGTCACGGGCCAGTAGAGGAAGGGAAAGAACGCCAGCTCGTCGGTTTCGAGGTCGATGCCGATGGGGTCGGCGGGCTCCACCGTGGTGCGCTCGAACAGCGTGCGCGACAGCCCGCGCAGGCCCGCCTCGGCCACCTGGTCGATGCGCGGGTCCCCCGTCAGCACATGGGCGAGGACCACCTCGGCGGTGGCCCGCAGCGCCAGCCGGTCGTCGCTGGGTGCCTGTTCCTGTGCCTGTGCCTGGTCCTGCGTCTGGGCGTGGGCCGGGGCGGGGCCGTGCATCAGCAGCGCCAGCGCCAGCACCGCCGCCCCTCGCAGCGCCATCAGTCGCCCCGAGACCGCCAGCGCCGCAAGGATGTCGGCCATCAGCGCCACAAAGGCCAGCGACAGCAGCGCGCCCTTGAGCGGCGTCTCGCGGGCGGTCTCCAGCCCCTCCACCGGGATCCGGGCGGGCCATGTCGCGGGCGCCAGCGTTGTCCCGGCTCCGGCCACGTTCAACGCCACCCGGCGGTCGTCGGCGGCATAGACGCCGGGCGGAAGGCCCGCACCGGGACCGGCATCGGGGCCGGACCCCTCCAGCGCCGCGCCCAGCGCCGCGCCGTCGACACCGGCCATCGTGCCCGCAGGCGCCACCGCGCCGAAGCCGTCCATCACCCGCTCGGCCGTCCAGGTCGCGCCAACCAGATCCGCGGCATCGGGGCGTGCCGGGCGGGTGGAGATCGCCAGCCGCTCCAGCATCTGCACGAACAGCCCCGACAGCGGCAGGGTGGACCACTCGGCATTGGCCGTGACGTGGAACAGCACCACCTGGCCCTGGCCGATCGCGCGGCGCGTGACCAGCGGCGTGCCATCGGCCAGTCGCGCGATGCCGCGCTGCGCAAGCTCGGGGTCGGGCTGTGCCAACACCTGCGCGCTGACGGTGACATCCTCGGGCACGGCCAGGCCGTGAAACGGCGAGGTCTCGTCGAACGGCTCCAGCTGGCGCGGGGCGCCCCAGCTCATGGCGCCGCCGACGGTGCGCCCGCCCGCCCGCAGGCGCACCGGCATCAGCGGGTCCAGCTCTCCGCGGCTGACGTCGCTGGCGGCCAGGCGCGGCCCGGCAAAGCGCACCAGCAGCCCGCCCCCCTCCATCCACTCGGTCAGCATGTCGGCCTCCACCTCGGTCACGCGGGCGATGTCGGCCAGGATGATGACGTCGGGCGCGGCCAGCAGGATGTCGTCGATGCCGCCGTCGATCAGGTCGGCCACCGGCTCTAGCGCCTGGCGGAGATAGAACAGCGGCGACAGCAGCTCCAGCCCTTCGCGCCCGTCGCGCGGCGCCAGCAGCGCCACCTTGCGCCGTTGCAGCCCGTCGTCGGTCAGGCTGACGGTGCCCGCGCCGCGCTCGGCGGCGATCTGGAAGCGGGTGATGCGGTTGCGCAATTCGGGCTGCAACGACAGCGACAGCCCCGCCACCGCCGCGCCGGGGCCGAATGCGGCGGTGCCGCGGGCCAGCTCACGCTCCACCCCCGACGGGTCGGGGCCGTGGGCGGTGATCGTGACCTCGGTACGGCTGTCGGCGGGGGGGCTGCGCAGCGCCTCCAGATGGATCAGGCCACTTTCGAACCGGGCCGGGCGCAGCGCCAGCGCCGGACGCGGGCTTTCGATGACCCGCACCGGGCCGCGGGCCTCCAGCACCGCCAGCACATCGGCGCGCCCGGGCCGGTCGAGGCCGTCCGACAGCCACACCGTTTCCGTCTCGGCCGCACCCAGGGCCGCCTCCAGCGCGCGCGCCACATCGGCCGGGGGGGCCCATGGCCGCGGCACAAGGCCCGCGACACGGCCCGACCAGTACTCGGCGCCGCGAAAGGTGATCTCGCCGCCCGCAAGCTCCGACAGCGTGGCCACCGCCACCGGGCGCCCCGCGCGGCCCGCATCGGCCAGAAGCGCCGTCACCCGGTCCTGGTGGCGCGGCCAGTCGCGCGCGCTGGCCCAGCTGGCATCGATCAGGATCAGCAGCGGCCCGGTGCCGGGGCTGCGCTCGGCCGGGTTCAGGACCGGGCCGGAGAACCCCACGATCACCGCCGCGATCGCCAGCAGCCGCAGCGCCAGCAGCCACCACGGCGTGCGGTCGGTCTCGGTCTCGGAGTCCCTCAGGCCCAGCAGCAGCACCACGCCGGGAAACCGCCGCACCACCGGCGCGGGCGGCACCGCGCGCAGCAGCCACCACACCACCGGCAGCGCCAGCAGCGCCAGCAGCAGGCCCGGCGCGGCGAACCCCAGTGACCCCAGCGTCATCATGCCCGCACCCGGTCAAGCGCCTGGTGCAGCCACATCAGCGCGCCCATCGCCGGGTCGCCCGTATGGTGGCAGGTAAAGCGCCAGCCGGTCAGCCGCGCCAGCTCCTCCAGCCGGTCCTTGCGCTCGGCCAGCCGTTGCAGGTAGCGGCCGCGCAGGTCGCCCGCCCGCAGGGTCTCGTGGCGAAGGGCCCCGCCCATGCTCTCGAAGATGGTGCGGCCGTCGAAGGGGAATGCCTCCTCCACCGGGTCGAGGACCATCACCAGCGCGCCCTTGACACCGCGGTCGGCGGCGGCGGTCAACGCCCCCTCCACCGGCCCGAGGTCGCCCAGGAAATCCGACAGGAACACCGCGCGCGCATGCGCCGGAAGTCCGGTCGCGTCTGGCGCGCCGTAGTCGGACGCGCCGTCGTCGCACAGCCGTGCGGCCATCCGCATCAGCTGCACCTGACCGGCGCGCGGGGCCATGTCGGGCGCCGCCAGCCCCACCCGCTCGCCTGCGCGCACCAGCAGCACCGACAGCGCCAGCGCCAGAAGCCGCGCCCGGTCGGCCTTTGGCGCACGGTCGCGGGCGCCCGAAAATGCCATGGAGCGCGCGTCGTCGACCCAGAATGTCACCGACTGCGCCGCCTGCCATTCGCGTTCGCGCACGAAATGCGTGTCCGAGCGGGCCGAGCGGCGCCAGTCGACCAGCCGCAGCCCGTCACCCGCATGCGCGGGGCGGTACTGCCAGAACTCGTCGCCCGCGCCCGCCCGCCGGCGGCCGTGTTCGCCCAGCATGACGGTGGCCGCCAGATGCTCGGCCTCGGCCAGCAGCGGCGGCAGGGGGGCTGCCAGACCTTCGGCGCGGTGGCGCAGGGCAGGGGGGGCGGCGGTCAAGCGGCCTGCTCGATGTGGGTGATGCGGGCGGCGACACCGTCGATCAGCGTGGCGAGGTCCTCGCCCCGGGCGCGCGCGGCAAAGCCCAGCGCCATGCGGTGGCTCAGCACCGGGCGGGCCAGCGCGCGCACATCCTCGATCGAGGGGACCAGCCGCCCGTCCAGCAACGCGCGCGCCCGCACCGTCAGCATCAGCGCCTGAGCCGCGCGCGGCCCCGGCCCCCAGCTGACGGCGGCGGTGACCTCGGGCAGCGCCTCGGGCCCGCCGGGGCGGCAGGCGCGCACCAGATCGAGGATCGCCTCCACCACCGATTCGCCCACCGGCATCCGGCGCAGCAGGGCCTGCGCGGCCAGCAGCTCGTCGGCGGTGAACACCGGCTCCACCTCGGCCTCGGTTGCGCCGGTGGTCGCCAGCAGGATGTCGCGCTCGGTGTCGCGGTCGGGATACTCCACGGCGATTTGCACGAGGAAGCGGTCGAGCTGCGCCTCGGGCAGGGGATAGGTGCCCTCCTGCTCGATCGGGTTCTGGGTGGCCAGCACGTGGAAGGGACGCCCGAGCGGCATGTGGCGGCCCGCGACGGTGACCTCGCGTTCCTGCATGGCCTGCAGCAGGGCGGACTGGGTGCGGGGGCTGGCGCGGTTGATCTCGTCGGCCATCAGCAGCTGGCAGAAGATCGGCCCCTCGATGAAGCGAAACGCGCGGCTGCCGTCGTCGCGGGTGTCCAGCACCTCGGAGCCGAGGATGTCGGCCGGCATCAGGTCGGGCGTGAACTGGATGCGCGAGCCCTTCAGCCCCATCACCGTCGACAGCGTGTCCACCAGCCGCGTCTTGCCCAGCCCCGGCAGCCCGATCAGCAGCGCATGCCCGCCGCACAGAAGCGCCGAGAGGACCAGCTCCACCACCTGCTCCTGTCCGATGAACCGCCGGTCGATGCTGGCGCGCGCGGTCGCGAGGCGCGTGCCGAGGGCGGCGATCTCGTCCACCATGGCATCGGCGGTGTCGGGGGTGTGGGTGGTCATGCGCGCGCCTCCGGGCGTGGCGAAGCCCGGGGTGGGCTCCTATGTCCATTATGGGGCAACTATGCCACCGGCAGCCGAAGGCAAAAAGCATGTGCTCACAAAACATCGTGAAACCGTCGCCCGACAGCCTGGCCGCCGGGGCCAGCGCCGCCGCAAGGGGCGGTTTGCCGCCGGTGGAGCGCTGGAATCCGCCGTTCTGCGGCGATCTGGACATCCGCATCGCGCGGGACGGGACGTGGTATTACCTGGGCACGCCGATCGGGCGTCCGGCGCTGGTGCGGCTGTTTTCCTCGATCCTGTGGCGGGAGGGGGAGAAGTATTTTCTCGTGACCCCGGCCGAGAAGGTGGGGATCACCGTGGACGACGCGCCCTTCGTGGCGGTGGATTTTGTGGCGGAGGGGGCGGGGCGCGACATGCGGCTGACCTTCACCACCCATGTGGGCGACGTGGCGGTGGCCGGGCCCGAGCATCCCATCCGGGTGGCGCGGGACCCGGCAACGGGTGAACCCGCGCCCTATGTGCGGGTGCGCCGCAACCTGGAGGCGCTGATCGACCGCAAGAGCTTTTACCGGCTGGTGGAGATGGGCTGCCATGCCGAGCATGACGGCGCCCGCTGGTTCGGGCTGTGGTCGCAGGGCGTGTTCTTTCCGATGATCCCCTCGGCCGAACTGGAGTGAGGCGCGGGACAGGGGGGCGGCGGGCACCGCCGGGCCGTGGCTCCCACCCACC
>NZ_NHSD01000142.1 GCF_016653255.1 Rhodobaculum claviforme | reverse complement strand
TATCGGTCGGGGCATCGGGCGGGGCCGTCACGGACCCAGTCCCGACCGAAGGCCCAACGGCCGACGATCGACCGCCCGCGACGGGCTCTGCTGCGATCTCGTCCCCGGCGGCGCCCTCGGCCACCGGGCGCAGCCACCGCGCCAGCACCGCCGCCGCCACCACCAGCCCGGCCCAGACCACGAACAGGTACACCCCCTCGCGCGCCGTCGCGGCGCCGGGCGGGGCATCCACCGCCCCCTCCCCCCACAGGCGCGGCAGAAGCAGCAGGAAAATCCCCACGAACGGCAACAGCCGCGCGGCATCCATTGCCCGGCGGCGCCGATACCCCGCGCGTGCCAGATACAGCGCCGGGCGCGGCGGCGTCATGGCCCGACCATCTCGCGGACCGACGCCAGCACCTCGGTGTTGGAAAACGGCTTGGCCATGAACCGGCTCGCGCCCGAGCTTTCGGCCAGCGCGCGGTCATGGGTCTGCCCGCGCGCGGTCAGCATCAGCACCGGCAGCGCCGCGGTCCCTGGCTCCGCGCGCAGCGCGCGCAGGATCTCCAGCCCCGTGCGCCCCGGCAGCATCATGTCGAGGATCACGAGATCGGGCCGCGCCGCGTGGATCACCTCCACCGCGTCGGCACCGTTGTCATGGGTGCGCACGTCCCAGCCGTCCCGCGTCAGCAGAAAGCTGATCGCGGTGACGATGTTCGGCTCATCCTCGATCAGCAGGACACGCTTGCCCATCCTGCGGCTCCCCCTTCCGCGGTGTGGGTCCTCACTCCCAGGGCGCCACTATCACCAAGAACCGCGCCGCTGTCAAAACGCCCTGCGGCGGCGGCGGCATCGCACATGCCGGACGACGCAGCCCAGCCGCGCCCCGGGGTCCCCGGGCGCATCCCGTGCACCCGACTCACCCCCGGCGCAGGCCAGCCCGCCCCCGGGGCGATAAACGACCGATGAAAATCCGGGCGGCCGTTTCGCGGTCTGCAAAAGTTAACCATAACCCTTCAACCAAGAGCAGATCTGCCTAAATTTTTCCTAAACCGAGCCGTGAAATTTACCTTGGTTTTCAGAAATGCATTGCCCGACGGGCCACCCCCAAACTATGTTCAATTCGTTACGTTATTGAACCTAGTACACGGGTGCTCAAATGAACATGAGAACAATGCTGGCCACTGGCCTGCCTGCCCTGCTGTTGTCGGCGACGACGGCGCTGGCGTCCACCACCTTCACCTCCGAGAACGGCTCCTTCACCATGACCGGCGCCTTCGGGATCCCCGGGATCTCGGCCCCAAGCGGAAGCAACGTGCTTCCCGCTGCGCCGACCACGCCCGCCGGCCAGACCATCACCCAGGAAAACTTCGAGAGCTTCACGCCGGGCACCTCGATTGACAACACCACTGGCTTGTCCACGTCCGTCGGGGTGTTCAACGGGATCGGCGGCACCGGCAGTGGCAACTCGGCTCAGACCCCCAAGGATGAAATCAAGATCCAGACCGGCGACTACTTTGGCCGCTTCAATGTCCTCGACACCCTCGGATCCTTCGACGGAAGACGGTACACGGCGACCGGGAACTTCCTCGACTCCAACGACACCAATGGTTTCAGCTGGACGATCACCAACAATCCTCTGCTGCGGTCGGCATGGGCGTTCATCACCGACCCCAATGACGCCCAGGGGCAGTTGCGGGTGGAAATGAGGGTCGACGGCGCGCAGATTGGCTCTGACAATCTGCATGTTGCCAGCGGCGCCGCGCAACCCAACGGTCAGATCTGGCTTTTTGAAACTGACTTTGCCAACCTCGGCAACTGGAACACGGTCGAGTTCCGCTTCAGCAGCCTTGGCCCCAACGGTGAGTCCCGCAATGATGGAGTCGGCCTCTCCAACCCGACAATCTCGGCGATCCCGCTGCCCGCACCGGCGCTGATGCTGCTCAGCGGCCTCGGGGCGCTGGGGGGGCTGTCGATCGCCCGGCGTCGCCGCGAGACCGCCAAGGCCTGAGGCCCGCACGGTCGATCACGACATCGCACGAACCTGACGCGGCCGGCATCACGCCGGCCGCGTTTCATGTCCGGACCGTGGGCCGCGCGCCGCCGCCGGTCCGCTGCGCCGGTTCGGCCCCGATCAGGCGGGATAAGCGGCTGCCCTCGCTGGACAGCCCCCCGGCAAGGGTCTAGACGGCTCGGGTCCGAACGGCGGGCAATAATGAGGGAGAGGGGCCCATGCGCGTCTATTACGACCGCGACTGCGACGTGAATCTGATCAAGGATCGCAAGGTGGCGATTCTGGGCTATGGCAGCCAGGGCCACGCCCATGCGCTGAACCTGCGCGACTCGGGCGCGAAGAACGTGGTCGTGGCGCTGCGCGAAGGCTCGCCGTCCGCGAAAAAGGCCGAGGCCGAAGGGCTGAAGGTCATGGGCATTGCCGAGGCCGCCGCCTGGTGCGACCTCATCATGTTCACCATGCCCGACGAGCTTCAGGCCGAGACCTATCGCAAATACGTCCACGACAACCTTCGCGACGGCGCGGCGATCGCGTTTGCCCACGGCCTCAACGTGCATTTCGGCCTGATCGAGCCGAAGCCGGGCGTCGATGTCATCATGATGGCACCCAAGGGCCCCGGCCACACCGTGCGCGGCGAGTACACCAAGGGCGGCGGCGTGCCCTGCCTCGTGGCGGTGCACAACGACGCCACCGGCCGCGCGCTGGAGCTGGGCCTGTCCTACTGCTCGGCCATCGGCGGCGGGCGCTCGGGCATCATCGAGACCAACTTCAAGGAAGAGTGCGAGACCGATCTGTTCGGCGAACAGGCGGTGCTCTGCGGTGGCCTGGTGGAGCTGATCCGCATGGGCTTCGAGACCCTGGTGGAGGCCGGCTACGCCCCCGAGATGGCGTATTTCGAGTGCCTGCACGAGGTGAAGCTGATCGTGGACCTGATCTACGAGGGCGGCATCGCCAACATGAACTACTCCATCTCCAACACCGCGGACTGCCCTACGAGGAGACGAAGGCCCGCATGAAGGCGGTGCTGTCGGACATCCAGACCGGCCGCTTCACCCGCGACTGGATGCAGGAGTGCAACTCCGGCCAGGCGATGTTCAAGGCCACGCGCCGTCTGAACGACGCCCACCAGATCGAAGCGGTCGGCGAGAAGCTGCGCGGCATGATGCCCTGGATCACCGCCGGGCGCATGGTCGACAAGGCCAAGAACTGAAGCCCCCCTCCCGGCCGCCCCGCGGCCGGGACCACCGCGCGGCACATCCGGTGCCGCGCGCCGTTAGCGCGGCAATACCATCTGCACCCGCAGACCGCCCAGCTCCGGGCTGTCGTCCAGCAGAAGCTGGCCTCCGTGCCCGCGCAGCACATCCGCCACGATCGCCAGACCCAGCCCCACCCCGGCGCCGCCGCCGGGTTGGCGGTCACGGTTCCGCGCGGCATCGAGCCGGGCAAAGGGCTGCACCGCCTCGGCGCGCTGATCGCGGGGGATGCCGGGGCCGTCGTCCTCGACCACGATGCGGCAGGCACCGGGCGCGCAGCGCAGCGTGACCCGGCAGCGGCTGCCATAGCGGGCCGCATTGCCGATCAGGTTGTCGAGCGCGCGCGCCATCAGGAGCGGCCGCAGCGCAACGACCAGCGGGCGCGTCATCCCGACCGCCTCGACCGACAGGCCCGCCCGGGCGGCACGCTCCAGCGCCGCTTGCGCAAGCCCGCTCAGGTCGGTGGGCACCACCTCGTCCGTGGCCGCCCCGCTGGCATAGGCAAGGAACGCATCCACCAGCCGCTCCATGTCCTCCACATCGCCGGTCAGCGCGTCGATGTCCGGCCCCTCGCCCAGCAGTGCAAGGCCCAGCCGCAGCCGGGTCAGCGGCGTGCGCAGGTCGTGGCTGACGGCCGACAGCATCAAGGTGCGCTGCTCGATCTGGCGCTCGATCCGGTCGCGCATGGCCAGGAACGCCTGCCCCGCCGCGCGCACCTCGGTCGCGCCGCGCGGGCGATAGGGCAGCGTCTGACCCTTGCCGAACGCCTCGGCCGCGGCCGCGAGCTGGGTGATGGGGCGGAGCTGGTTGCGCAGGAACACATAGGCGATCGCCGCCATCAGCAATCCCGTGACGATGACGATGACCAGCAGCTGGTGCGGGTTCGACGCCGACACGCGCCGTCGCTCCATCGTGACCTGCATCGGGCCGTGCGCGGTCTCCAGCCACAGCCCGACCTCGCGGCGGCCGCTGACCAGATCGACCGCCAGCACCCCCGGCAGATCCGCGCGCAGGGTGGCGATCACCGCGCGCCCCGTCAGGTCGTCCAGCGCGCGCCGGTCGACATCCGGCGGCACCGCATCCGTCGGCAGCCGCCCCTGCAACCCCAGCGGCGCGACCAGCCCCGCAAGGGTCCTGCGCGCGGCCGCACGGTCCGGCGCCTGCTCCACCTCGCGCAGCAGATACGCAAGGCTGCCGGAGATGTTGCGCGTCATCTGCTCGGCCACGCCGTCGTAATGGCGCTGGATGAACACCACCGACACCACCAGCTGCAATGTCAGGATCGGCAGCAGCAGGATCAGCGCCGCCCGGCCATACAGCCCCCGCGGCAGGAATGTCTTGAGCGCTCGGCGTGCCATGGCCCGAGCCTATGCCATCCACACCACGCACACGACCCCAAACACACAGCGCCCAACGCCGCCGTGATCCCCCCGCGCCGACGCAAGGACTGGCGCGGCCCCCCTCCGACGCGATAGAGTGCGACCGCGATGTGCCTGCACCCGCCGGCCCACATTCTGGGAGATCCTGCCATGAAACCCCGCCTTACGCTGGCCCTTCTTGCCTGTGGCGCCCTCGGCCTGGGGGCCTGCACCACCACCACCGCCACCGACGACAACAGCCGCACCCGCCAGGGCGCGCTGACCGGCGCCGCGCTGGGCGGCGTCGCCGGGGCGCTGACCGGCAGCGGCCGCTCGGGCGGCGACCGGTTGTTCCGCACCGCCGTGGGCGCGGGCGTCGGCGCGGCCATCGGGGGCGTGATCGGACAGCGGCTGGACGCACAGGCCGCCGAGCTGCGCCGCGACATGGGCCAGAACATCGACATCCAGAACACCGGCCGCGAGCTGATCGTGACCATGCCGCAGGACCTGCTGTTCGACATCGACAGCGCCAGCCTGCGCCCCGACCTGCAACAGGACCTGCGGGTGCTGGCCACCAGCCTCAACCGCTACCCCGACAGCACGATCCGCGTGACCGGGCACACCGACAACACCGGCTCGGCCGCCCACAACCAGCGCCTGTCCGAGCGCCGGGCCTCCTCGGTGACCACGGTGCTGCGCAATTCGGGCGTGGACGGACGGCGGCTTGTCGCCACCGGCGCGGGGCTGACACAGCCCATCGCCTCCAACGCCACGCCCGAGGGGCGGCGCCAGAACCGCCGGGTGGAGATCTTCATCATCCCCAACCAGACCTGAGCGCCCAACCGGACCTGAGGGCCCAACAGGACACTGAGGGCCCAACAGGACACTGGGCACGGCCGAACGCCCGGCACACCGCCGGGCGTTTTGCCATTGCAGGCCCTGCACCCACCGGTCATATTCCTTGACCAGTGGGAGGGGGGCACCATGCCATTTCGAAAGGTGCAGGCCGAACGGCTCAGCGCGGGCGTCGTGCGACAGATCGAGCTTCTGATCCTGCGCGGCATCCTGCGCCCCGGCGAACGCCTGCCCGGAGAACGCGAACTGGCCGAACGGATGGGGGTCTCGCGCCCCAGCCTGCGCGATGCGCTGGCCGATCTTCAGGCGCGCGGGCTGCTGGCGGCGCGGGCGGGGTCGGGCGTGTATGTGGCCGATGTGCTGGGTTCGGTGTTCTCGGACGCGCTGGTGCAGCTGTTCGCCAGCCACGACGAGGCGGTGTTCGACTACGTCTCCTTCCGCCGGGATCTGGAGGGAATCGCGGCCGAACGTGCGGCCCGGCACGGATCGGACACCGACCTGCGGGTGGTGGACACGATCTTTCAGAAGATGGAAGCCGCCCATTCCAAGCGTGACCCCACCGACGAGGCCCGCCTTGACGCCGAATTCCACCTTGCGATCATCGAGGCGTCGCACAACGTGGTGATGCTGCACCTGATGCGGGCGATGTTCGACCTGCTGCGCGCGGGCGTGTTCTACAACCGGCAGGCCATGTTCCGCCAGCGCACCACCCGCGACATGCTGCTGGACCAGCACCGCGCCATCAACACCGCCGTCCAGGCGCGTGATCCCGCCGCCGCCCGCGCGGCCATCGAGGCGCACCTCGACTACGTCACCGGATCGCTCACCGACCTGCGGGTCAGCGAAAAGCACGAGGCCATCGCCCTGCAACGCTTCGAGCACGCCCGCAGCCTGTGACCACGCCCCACCCTCGGGAGGTACCATGCACGCGCTGTTCTTCGAGATGCGCCCGAAGCCCGGACATCTGGCGCATTACTTCGACCATGTCGCCCGGCTGCGCCCGCTGCTGGCGCGGCACACCGGGCTGTGGTGGCTGCACCGCTTCGAGGCGCTGGACGATCCCGGCCTGATCCTGTCTCACCAGCACTGGGCGGACGAGGACGCGATCCTGGGCTGGCGGCGCGACCCCGACCATCGCCACGCGCAGGAGGCCGGCCGGCGCGTCCATTTCGCGGACTATCGCATCCGCGTCGGCACCGAGGTGACGGACGCCGACGCCCCCGGCGCCCGGGCCGTGCTGACGGTGCTGGCCGATGCCCCCGCGCCCGCCCTCGCCGATCAGCGGGCTGCGCGGGCCTACCGGAGCCTGACGGACGACGGCGTGGTGCTGACCCTGATCGAGGCAGCCGACAGCGCCCGTGCCCGCGCCATGCTGCCGGCCGTGGCCGCCACCCCGGGTCTGCGCGCGGCGCATGCGTTCGCGATCACCCGCGACTATGGCCTGACCGACCGCGCGGCGGCGCCGCAATAGGACACGCCCACCCGTCCCCGCATTGCGGGCCCCCGGCCGACCGGCGACGCCTCAGGGATGCGACGTCAGCTTAGCCCGTATGCGGTGCACCAACACCCAGACCGCCAGCACCACCGGAGGCGTCAGGATCGCAAGCAGCCACCCCCGCCCGACGCCCAGCGGATCGGCCAGCGGGGCGGCCAGATTTCCCACCAGCCCCACCGCATAGTAGCTGATGGCGACAACCGACAGCCCCTCGACCGTGCGTTGCAGCCGCAGTTGCGTATCGGCACGCTTGTCCATGCTTTCCAGCAGCCGCTGATTCTGGGCCGAGCGGTCGACATCCACCCGTGTCCCCAGCAAGGTCCCCGCCCGCATCGAGCGGTCCGCCAGGTTGCGCAGCCGCGCATCGGCGGACTTCACCGTCCGCATCGCCGGATCGAAGCGGCGCAGCATGAACTCCTGCAGGGTCTGGCGGCCGAACATGCGCTCCTCGCGCAGCACCTCGATGCGCTCGTGCAGGATCGCCTCATAGGCAAAGGTGGCCGAGAACCGGAACGAGGACTTGACCAGCAGGTTCTCCAGCTCCGAGGAAATCCCCAGCAGCGCCGTCAGCGTCTCCTCGGGGCGGCTGTTGTCGACGACGGTCATGGTGCCCACCAGCCGCGACAGCCGGGTGTCCAGCTCTCCGATCTGCGGCGACAGCTCCCGCGCGCGCACGAAGCCCAGCATCGACAGCGCCTTGTAGGTCTCGATCTCGCACAACCGCTGAACGAGGCGCCCCAGACGGCGGCGCCCGACACCGGATGCGGCAAACACCCCCATGCGCATGTGCCCGGCACTGTCGATGCGGAAATCGCTGGCGATCACGGCGCCCGCATCGGGCACACGCGAACACGCCACGCTTTCCTGCACGAACCAGTCGCCCAGCCGCGCGCTGATCTCCGCCTCGTCGTCCGGCAGGTGATCGATGCGCAGCAGGATCGATGTCAGCCGCACCCCCGGCACCTCCTCCAGCCAGTCGGCGGGAAAGGCGTCAAACGCCGCCGGATCGAACGGCCGCTGCCCCACCCCGGGCACAAAGGCGGTGTAGGTGACGAATTCGGTGTGGCTTTCCCACTTCAGACGGAACCGGCCCAGGTCGGCAAAGTGATGCGTCGCCCCCTTGGGCGGGTGCGGCGCACCGAAACGATCCAGCAGCGCCAGCAGATGCGTCCAGTCGCGGCCCCGATCCCGCCGGGCCGCATCCGTCACCGGCTTGACCGCCAGATAAGCCACCTGGCAGGGCGCCTCCACCTGCGGAAAGGGACGCGCGTGAAGCTCGTTGGCCAGGGTGAAGCGGAGCGGATGGTCCTCGATGTTCGGCATTGACGGCTCCTGAGTGGCCCGCGCATCCGGACCCGTGACAGGTTACGCGCCCGCGCGGCCGTTGCCAACGCGCGCAGCGGGCGAAGATGCCGCACCGCAGCAGAAATGCCGCGTGGACAGTCGCCGGGACGCCGCACGGCCGCTTCCCCCCGACCACCCGCAACCGCGCGGCCGACCTCAGCCCTCGGGGGCGGTTGTGCGCGCCAGCAGGCGTTCGACCTCCGGGCCGATGGCGGCGACGATCTGGCGCACGCCCTCGGCGTTGGGGTGGATGCGGTCCTCCTGCATCAGATCCGACAGCGACAGCCCCGCCGCCGCCTTCTCGCCGATGGGCCCGAGGAAGTCGGGATAGTGGATCGCACCCCACTGCTCCGCCAGATCCGCGTACATCGCCTCGAAATCGCGCTTGAAATCGGGGCCATAGTTTCCCGGCGCGGGCAAGCCCGCCAGCAGCACCGGCACCCCGGCACCGTCGGCGGCCGCGAGGATGCCCGACAGGTTGGCGCGGCTGGCGGCCGGGTCGATCCCGCGCAGAAGATCATTGCCCCCCAGCGCCACGATCATCGCGTCCGGCCCATCGGCCAGCGTCCAGTCCATCCGCGCAAGCCCCCCGGCGGTGGTGTCGCCCGACACCCCGGCGTTGATGACCTCCACGTCATGGCCGCGCCCGCGCAGCCACGCCTGCAACACCGGCACGAAGCCCTCCTCGGCCGGCAGGCCGTACCCCTGTGTCAGGCTGTCGCCGAGCGCGACCAGCCGCAGGTCCTGCGCCGCGACCGGCACCGCCAGCAGCGCCAGCGCCGTCACACCCGCGACAGCGCCGCGGCCAAGGCGATGGACAATCCCGCCCCCGACCCCATATGCCGCAGAA
>NZ_NHSD01000141.1 GCF_016653255.1 Rhodobaculum claviforme | reverse complement strand
GCCTGACCGCCCGCAGGCGCGCGCCCCAGCGGGCGGTCAGGCCAGCCCGCAACCGCCACCGGATCCGCCACGCCGTCCCCGACGCCTTGACCCGGCCGGGCACCGGCCGCCGCAAGATCGCGTTCAGGACCGCCCCCGGCAAAGCTCGAAACCAGTCCCGTGGCCAGTCCCCCGGCCTGTCCCGAAACCAGTCCCGAGACCGGCCCCCGCCGCATCCCGGCCTGCAGTCCCGGAAAACGGCCCGCGCGACGGCCCGGACCCACGCCCGCAACCCGCATGCGCCTCCATCGTATCGGCCCGCCGGGTGATGCGACCGCGCGCCCCTGTCGGCCATGGCCCCGCCGCCACGCCAGAGGTGCGCAGCCCCAGGGGTGTCGCACCGGCGCTCCGCTGATGGTCCGGGCCGCGCCCGGCGTCGGGGATACTGCACCACGGCCCGCCCCGCAGGGGGCGCACGGATGCATCACAACCGGGGCCCATGCGGATCCTCCTCGCAAGCCTCGCCGCCGCCGGGATCGGCGTGGCGGTGGCGCCTTCCCTCGCCGCCTCGGCCGGGGCCGAGGCGGCAGCCGTACGGACGTGCCCTTTCCGATCCAGCGCAACCGCACCGGCGCCCCCCAGCCCGGCCCCGGCCGGTTCCATGGCCTGGACCGCAGCACCACCGAGGCGGGGCACTGCGACATCGCCAAACGCCCGCTGGCCGGTGCGGTCCCCTGTCACGTCCCCGGCGCAATCCTGCGCGTCGACGCCCTGCCCCGCTGGCCGATGTCATGGACACGCAGGGGCGCAGCGCGACGGGCCGGGGGCCGATCCTTCATGCCCACGGGGTCTTCATCGACGTCGAAAAGGGCCGCCGCCGCGCCACGGTCCCGAAGGAAAAAGCGGCGCAGGCGGGGCGGTTCCCGTGGTTCGGCTGGCCCTCCGACGGCGGCTTGCAGACCGATACCCAAGACGAGGCCGACCTGTCCTGGAGCGTCTTCGACCGCGCCGACACCATTCCGGCGCTGGCGGCGCGGCCCGGCGGTGAACCTAGATGGGCCGCAGCCAAGGTGCGCGGGGACTGCTGGTGGCGATCTGCGACGTCGCGGCGCGGCGCCGGGATGTCCGGCTCGGGGAGGTCATCCTGCTGGCGCCCGGCATCGATTTCGACGTGTTTGTGCGCCAGTTGCCGCCCATCCGCCCGGTGGTGCGCAGCATCACCGTCCATGTCGCCCGGGGCGACCGCCTGGTTGCACTGTCGCAGGGGGTGCACGGCCATCCACGGCTGGGGCAGGCGGGAAACGCTGTGTCGCGGCTCGACGGGGTGGGTGTGATCGATCTGAGCGATCTGAGCGATCTTCCGAACAGCAGCCCGACCGGCCACCCGTATCATGTCCACGACGCCCACATCGGCGCCGACATTGCCCAGACGCGCAACGAGGGGCGCGATGCGCAGGCGCGCCGCAGCCTCGTGCGCGTCGGGCCAAACCTCTGGCGGCCGCAACGCGCGCCCCGCGTGCGCCTGCGCCGGGCCGAATGCGCGCCCCCCCGCCGCGCGACCGAGACATCATCGCCCCGGGACGCGCCCGCGCTCCGCCACGGACCGTGCGGCCATCGCGCGCCGCTGCACCGCGCGCACGCGATCCACGCGCAACCGCCCCGCCAGCCGCGGCCCCTCGCTGGCCCGCCGAGGGATCAGGTCAGCACAAGCCAGAGCGACACCGGCAGCACCCCCGCAAGGCCGGCCCCCGCCAGCACGACCACCCCGTCGCGCGCCAGAAGCCCCGCGCTGAACAGCACCATCGCGGCGCCGACACTGGTGCCGCTGGCCGGGATCACCTCCATCAGCGGGGCGCACAGCGCGGCCATCAGCACCAGAAGCATGGGCGCCTCGGCAAAGGGCGTGGCGAATACCCAGCGCTGGCGCTGGCGCAGGCGGCGCTCGACCCACGTCACCGGCCCGTGCAACCGGTGCAGCGCCGCCCCGGCACGCCCCACCGACAGCCGGCGGTCCAGCAGCACCCCCGGCAGCCAGACGCGATCCCGGCCCAGCAACCACTGGGTCATGATCGCCGCGATGGTCAGTCCGAACAGGCTTGTGGCCCCGGGCACCGCACTCAGCGGCGAGACGAGCAGCAGCGCAAACAGCAGGATCAGGACGGGAAACGTCTCCCCCTCCATCGCCGACACCAGATCGCGCAGCGCCACGCCCTCCGCCGCCGGGCGCCCCGACAGGGCGCGCCGCATCTCGGCCAGCGTCGCGCTGGCGCCGGAGGCCACCGGAGGGCTGCCCATCCGGCCAGGGCCCCCGCACCCCGGCCCGGCGGAGGGGGCGGACGGGATGTGTGCCCGCTCGGGGCGGACCGGGCGGGCGCGGTCCGGGCCATGCGCGACCAACCCGGGCGGCGCGGAGAAGCCCGCAAGGGGGGGCTGGCCGTCTCGGGGGGACTCAGCCATCGGCGGCAGCCCGCACCGCCCCTTCGATCTGGGCCGCAAAGCCGGGATCGAGGCGCAACGCCGTCCCCAGCCGGGTCAGGAACTGCCGCTCCGCCGGCGCGTCGGGGCTCATCGCCAGCAGGGCCGCCGCATACAGCTCGGCCGCGACCTCGGGCGTATCGGCATGACGGGCGACGCGCGTCACATCGGCCGGCGCGGCAAGTTCGTCCATGACAAAGGCCTTGGCCTCGACGTCGAGCGCCAGCGCCTCGATCTGGTCAAGGATGCGGGCCTGTTCGGCGGCGTCGATGTGGCCGTCGGCCTTGGCGCCCTGGATCATGGCAACCATGATCCCGCGGGCCAGACGGTCCTGGCCCTGCGGCGCGCGCTCCGGGGCGAAGCCGCTGTCGGCGGGCGGTAGTTGCAGCCCGGTGCCCGGCGCGCCGCGATGGCGCTGCCATGCGGTGTAGCCAATGGCCGCCACCGCCGCGATGCCGCCCAGTTTCAGCGCGGCGCCCGCCGATCGGGTGGCCAGCTTGCGCGCACGCTTGTTGCCCGCCAGCAGCCCCAGAACGCCGCCCGCCAGCGCCCCGGTCAGCAGCTGCCCGCCGCCCGACGCGTCCTTGCGCGCGTCCGCAGGCATGGCGCCCATCACCTGATCCAGAAGCTGTCGCGCGTCGAACATGGGGCCCCCTGCGGCTATGGCGGTGTTTTGGTTCCGATCAGATGTAGGTTCGACACCGGCGTTCAAGCGCCTGCGGCGCGCTCACGCCATGTTGAACTCCGGCCCGGTTGCGCGGGCGCCATGGCCATGGCGCCTCTGCGCTGCCGGGGCGCGCCCTGTGGTGGGTGCGCCCCGTGGCGACTGGCCCCGGGGCGCCCGCATGCGCCCGCGCTCAGGGCACGCCGGCACGGTCCCAGATCATCACCGCCTCCGCCGCATTGAGGCCAAAGACCGAGGCATTGACACCGCTGGAGCGGAAATCGGTAAAGGCGGCCATCGGCCCTTCGATCTGCACCCCGGCCACCACCGGGTATTCGTTGTTGCCGTCCGCCAGGATCTGCTGCGCGGTGTCGGACACCAGGAACTCCAGAAACGCGATGGCGTTGTCGCGGTTGGGCGCATTCACCAGCACGCCCGCGCCCGAGATGTTGGTGTGGGTGCCGCGGTCGTCCTGGTTGGGAAACAGAAAGGCCGTGGCGTCGGCCACCGCCACATCGGCGGGGTTGGACGAGGCCTTCAGCCGCCCCCAGTAATAGGTGTTGGAGATGCCGACGGCGCATTCGCCCGCGGCCACCGCGCGGATCTGGTCGGTGTCGCCGCCCTGCGGCGCGCGCGCCAGGTTGCGCCCGATGCCGCGGGCCCAGTCCTCGGCGGCGTCCGCGCCCAGCACCTCGATCAGCTCGGCCAGCAGCGAGACGCTGTAGATGTTGGACGACGAGCGCATGCAGATCTCGCCCTCGAAGCGCGGATCGGCCAGATCCTCCATCCGCGACAGCCCCTCGGGCGGCCCGGCGTCGGCGTTGTGGAAGATCACCCGCGCGCGGCTGCTCAGGCCGAACCACAGGTTGTCGGGGTGGCGCAGCTCGGCGGGGATGCGCGCCGTCAGGATGTCGCTGTCGACGGGCTGGAACAGGCCGGCCACCTCGGCGCGGTGCAGACGGCCAGCGTCGACGGTCAGCAGGATGTCGGCGGGGCTGTTGGCGCCTTCGGCCTCGATGCGGGCCTGAAGCTCGTCGCCCGACCCCTCGATCAGGTTCACCCTGATCCCGGTGGCTTCGGTGAACAGGTCGTAAAGCTGGAGATCGGTGTCGTAATGGCGCGCGGAAAAGAGGTTCAGCTCATCCGCCATCGCGGGCAGCGCAGGCAGGGCGGTGGCAAGCGCCAGCAGGGAAGCGGTTGCATGTCGCAGCATCGGTGGTGTCTCCGGTTGGGATGTCGGGGTGCGCCTGCCTGGGCTGCGGGCAAAGCCGCAGATCTGGGTGGGTCGGGGGCCACGGCCTGGCCGTGTCCGAGGGCTGCCATATCCCGGCGTCTCGATAATTGACAATAACACTCAGGTTACTGGACGCCCTGCCCCGGGCCCCGTAACAGCACATCCGACACCGCCGACCGGATGCCCACCGATGACCCGCAACCAGGGGCCCGTGCGCCCGATCCCCATACCCCGGACACCGCCGCCGCGCCGGCCGCGCCCCACCGCATGGACCGCGCTTGCGCTGGTGGTGGCGGCGGTGGTCGCGCTGCCGATCGTGACCGTGGTGGGGCGGGTCTTCGTCCCCTCCGAGGGGGTATGGCCGCATCTGGTGGCCACGGTCCTGCCACTTTACCTGAGCAACACCCTGACCCTGGTGGCGGGGGTCAGCACGCTGGCCGTGGTGATCGGGGTCACGACCGGCTGGCTGGTGGCGGCATACGAGTTTCCGGGCCGCCGGGTGTTCGAATGGGCGCTGATGCTGCCGCTGGCGATGCCGGCCTATGTGATTGCCTATGTCTACTTCGACCGGCTCAGCTTCTGGGGGCCGGTGCAGACGGGGCTGCGGCAGGCGTTCGGATGGGGCCGCGGTGACTACTGGTTTCCGCAGGTCGCCTCGCTGCCCGGGGCAGTCGTTCTGCTGGCGCTGGTGCTGTACCCGTATGTCTATCTGCTGGCGCGGGCGGCGTTTCTGGGACAGTCGCAGCACCTGATGGAGGCCGCGCGCGCACTGGGCCACAGCCGCGCATCGGCGTTCCGGCGCGTGGCGCTGCCGATGGCTTGGCCGGCCATCGCCGCGGGGGCGGCGTTCGTGGCGATGGAGACGCTGGCCGATTACGGCGCGGTGGTCCACCTCGGGGTTCAGACGCTGACCACCGGGATCTTTCGCACCTGGTTTGCGCGCGGCGCCCCGGTCGCCGCGGCGCAGTTGTCGGCGCTGCTGGTGCTGTTCGTGCTGACGGCGTTCCTGCTGGAGCGGGTGATCCGCGGAAACCGGCGGTTCGCGGGCGATGCGGGCGGGCGGGCGGCGGCGCTTGTGCGGGTGCGCCTGGGACCGGGGACGGCGGCGCTGGCGGCGGGGGCCTGTGCGCTGCCGGTGGCGCTGGGGTTCGTCTTTCCAGCGGCCGAGCTGGTGCGCCTGGCGATCATCGCCGGGGATCCGATGTGGGGCCCGCGGTTCGTTGTTCTGGCCACCAACAGCCTGAAGATGGCGGCGGGGGCGGCGGCGCTTCTGGTGGGCATCGCGGTCTTCCTGGGCCATGCCCGCAGGCTTCAGGGCGGACCGGCCATCGGCGCCGCGATGCAGGCGGCCTCGCTGGGATATGCGATGCCGGGGGCGGTGATCGCGGTGGGGGTGCTGATTCCGCTGGCGGCCTTCGACAATGCGCTCGATGCGCTGATGCGGGCGCGGTTCGGGGTCTCCACGGGGCTGGTGCTGACCGGCACCATCGCGGCGCTGATGTTTGCCTATGTGGTGCGGTACCTCGCCGTCGCCCTCAAGACGGTCGAGGCCGCCCTGGCCCGCATCCCCCGAAGCATGGACGAGGCCGCGCGTACCCTCGGCACGGGGCCCGCGGGGCTGCTGGTGCGGGTGCATGTGCCGCTGTTGCGCCGGGGCATGCTGACGGCCGCGATCTTCGTGTTCGCCGATGTGATGAAGGAGCTGCCCGCCACGCTGATCGTGCGGCCCTTCAACTTCGACACGCTGGCGATCCGCACCTATCGGCTGGCCAGCGACGGCCGCCTGGAGGAGGCCGCGACCGCCGCGCTGATGATCGTCGCCGTCGGGATCCTGCCGGTGATCCTGCTCAGCCGTGCGCTGAACCGCTGATCGCGCCTCAGCCCCCCGCGCCCGGCACCTGCGCCGGCAAGGACCCGAGCAGCGGCCCCAGCAGGGGGTTGGCAAATCGGCGCGCGCGCGTCACCGCAAGGAAGCTCTCGGTCAGCGCCTCGAACCTGGCCGCCTCGATCAGCACCCCGGCGGACAGCTCGTCCTGCACCACGATCGGCGGCAGGACCGCCAGCCCCGCATCCTCGCGCGCCAGCAGCCGCAGCATGGCCATGTCGTCGGCCTCGGCGGCGATGCCGGGCACGACCCCCAACCGGCTGACGAGCGCATCGAAACCCGCGCGCAGCGCGGTTTCGGGCGGAGGGACGACGATGGGATGGTGCGCAAGCAGCTCCACCAGCGTCCACGGCCCCGCCCCCAGGCGCCCCGGCGCCCCGATCAGGCTGACGGGCTGTTCGGACAGCCGATGCACCAGCCACGGGCTCGCGGCGTCGCGCGGCGGTGCGAGGTTGGTCAGCACCACGTCAAAGGCCAGCCCGTCGAGCCCGCGCAGCAACTCCGCCTGCGAGCCCGCGCGCAGAACCACCTCCACGTCCGACCGGCCGATCAGGGGGCGCACGAACTGCATCTGGAAGTTGCGCGACAGCGTCGCCAGCGCGCCCACCCGCAGCACCTGCCGCCCGCGCCCGGTCTCGCGCAGCGTGGAGACGAGGTCCTCGGCGGTGCGAAAGATCTCGTCGGCATGATCCAGCGCGATTCGCCCCGCCTCGGTCAGGACCAGCCCGCGGCCGCGCCGCTCGAACAGATCATGGCCCAGCGACTGCTCCAGCGTGCGGATCTGCGTCGACAGCGCCGATTGCGACAGGTTCAGCCTGCGCGCCGCGCCGGTCAGGGTGGCCTCGGTGGCGACGGCACGGAACAGCCGCAGGTGATGCAGGTTGAGGGGCGCCATCATTCCATTCCATGGATGCCAGGAGGCCAAAATATGAATTTTTCAGATGGCGCACCAGAGGCTACCTCCCCGCGGATCACACCGAACGCAGAGGTCTGCCGATGGAAATGCTGCTGTCCCCCCTTGCCGCGCCGCTGGCGCTGATCGCCGCGGCGGCCATGGCCGCGCGCCACCCCGGCCGCCGTCCCCCCGGCATCCCGCGCCTGGCCGAAGGCGCGGCCGCGCTGGCGCTGGCGCTTGGCGTGATCGGCGTGATCCGGGTGATCGCCCACGGCCCGGCCGAGGTCGTGGCCGGATCGGGCGGGCTGCTGCTGGCGCTGCGGCTCGATGCCCTCAGCGCCACGATGGCGCTGCTGGTGGCCTTTGTCGGCTGGATCGTGGTGCGCTATGCGCGGCGCTATCTGGATGGTGAGGCGCGCGAAGGCGCGTTCCACGCGCTGATGCTGGCGACGCTGGCGGCCGTGCTGGTGCTGGTGCTGGCCGGCAGCCTGGCGGTGCTGGCGGTGGGGTTCGTGGCGGTGGGTCTGGGGCTGCGGCGGCTGCTGCTGTTCTATCCCGACCGCCCCGAGGCACGGCGCGCGGCGACCAAGTTCGCACTCGTCTGGGGGGCGGGCGACGTGGCGGTGATCGCGGCGGCGGTGCTTTTGTGGCAGGCGTTCGGGACCGCCGATCTGGCGGCGCTGGCGGTGACCGCCGGGGCGGGCCTGCCGGGGGCGGCACAGGGCGCGGTGGCGCTGCTGGTGCTGGCGGCGGCGCTGAAGACCGCGGCGTTTCCGCTGCACGGCTGGCTGACCGAGGTGATGGAGGCGCCCACGCCGGTATCCGCGCTGCTGCATGCGGGCATCGTGAACGCGGGCGGGTTCGTGCTGATCCGCACCGCCGATCTGGTGCAGGCAAGCCCCGGCGCGATGGCCGCGCTGGTGATGATCGGCGGGTTCACGGCGCTGTTCGGCGCAGCGGTGATGCTGACGCAAAGCGCGGTCAAGACGGCGCTGGCGTGGTCCACGGTCGCGCAGATGGGTTTCATGCTGCTGCAATGCGGGCTGGGGCTGTGGGCGCTGGCGCTGCTGCACATCGTGGCGCACTCGCTTTACAAGGCGCATGCGTTCCTGGCTTCGGGCGGGGCGGTGCAGGCGGTGGCGGCGGTCCACCGGCCGGGGCCTGTGGCGGTGCCGGGACTGGCGGCGGTGGCGCGCGCATTCCTGATCGCGGTGGTGCTGTATGGCGCGGTGGCGGCGGGCTTTGCCGCGCTGGCCGGGCCGAAGTCGCCGCAGGCGCTGGCGCTGGGGGCGATCCTGGTGTTCGGCGTGGCCTATCTGGTGGCCCAGGGGCTGGCCGATGCCGCGCCGCGCGCCCTGACGCAACGCACCGCGGCGATCTCGGCCGGCACGGCGGTGGCGTATTTCACGCTGCACCTGATCGCGGGGGCGCTGTGGGGCGCGCATGTGCCCGCGGTGCCCACCGCTGGGCCGCTGGAGTGGGCGCTGATCGTGCTGGCGCTGGTGTCCTTTGCGCTGGTGGCGGTGGCGCAGGCGCTGTTTGCGCTGTGGTCGCACCATCCGGCGGCGGCCGGGCTGCGCGTGCACCTCGCCAATGGCCTGTACCTCAATGCGCTTCTTGACCGGCTGATCGGCGGCTTTCGCACCGCCGGGCCCCTGTGACCGCTGGAGACCGAGCATGTTCCTGACACCCATCGACATCGCCCCCGCCCGGACCGCCGCGATCCTGCGCGCCGCCGAAGCCGCCGCCCGCGCCATCCCGCCCGCCTTTCCGCTGTCGGCGACGGTTGCGGTCAACCCCTTCCTGGGCCAGACCGACGAGGATCTGGCCACAGCGGCCGCCCGGCTGGCCCGCGTGGCCGGGGTGCGCATCACCCCGCCGCGTGCGATCCACGCAGCCGCCGTGGCCGAGGGCCGGATCACCGACGACGACCTGGCCGCGGCGCTGGAGGCCTGCCCATCGGCGCGCAAGCCCATCGACCTGGTCGACCTGCGGGCGCGGCCAGCCGGGCAACCGTCGGCAGGGCCTCGGGGGTGGGGGCAGGGGCGGCCA
>NZ_NHSD01000140.1 GCF_016653255.1 Rhodobaculum claviforme | reverse complement strand
TACGGGGGGATCTCGGGGGTGTGGGGGCCGCCGGTGATCATCTATCTGGTGTCCGTCGGCGCCGAGAAACGCGAGATGATCCGCGTGCAGGGGGTGGTGTTCCTGATCGGCGGCATCGTGCTGCTGTCGGCGCACCTGCAATCGGGGGTTCTGAACGCGGTGACGTTGCCGCTGTCGGCGGCGCTGGTGGTGCCGGCGGCGGTGGGGATGTGGCTGGGGTTCCGGCTTCAGGACCGGTTGGACCCGATCCGGTTCCGGCGCTGGACGCTGGTCCTGCTGGCGGTGACCGGCCTCAACCTGGTGCGTCAGGCGGTGATGGGCTGAGCGCGCCGAGCCGCGCCAGCGCCGCCGTGAACGCCTCGCGCGAGATCTCGCCGACGTGTTTTTCGACCACGGCGCCGCTGGCGTCCAGAAACACCGTCGTCGGCAGGCCGAACGCGGCATAGTGGCGCCCCAGCACACCACCCTGGTCGAGCACGACATTGGACAGCCGCAACCCCTCGGTTGCCAGGAACAGGCCCACGGTGTTCGGGGTCTCGCGCTGGTTGGCAAAGATCACGTCGACATCGGGATGCGCCGCGGCGACATCGGCCATCATCGGCAATTCGCGCCGGCAGGGGCCGCACCAGGTCGCCCACAGGTTCACCACCGCCGGGCGGCCGTCCCGCTCGGCCAGGGAAATCGCGCGGCCGTCGATGGCGGTGAACACCTGTGTGGGCGGCGCAAGCGGCTGCAACGGCCCTTGCAGCATCCCCACCCCCGCCCAGGTCGCCACCCCCAGGCCCAGCGCCAGCGCCACCGGGCGGCCCAGCGGCGCGCGGTCGCGGCGCAGCACCTCCAGCGCGGTCACCAGTGCCACGGCCACGAGCGCGCCCTGCACGGAAAAGCCGCCCTGCCAGAACGCCACCACGCGCCACAGCTCGTCGGCAAAGCTGTCCCAATGGGCCGCGACATGGCCCGCGCGCCCCGCCAGCGCGCCCAGAATCACCGACCGCCAGCCCCAGGCCTCCAGCCGGGGGCCGCGCGCGTCGCCCATCCGGCGCGCCAGCCACCAGACCGCCAGCAGGAACACCGCCACCGCCGCCAGCGCGGCAAAGCGTTCGATGGAAAACACGAGGGGTCCGAGGCGCACTGCATCCATCCCCGCCTTGTGCCCCGCCCGGCGCCGCCCGGCAACCGGGGCTTCTGGTCACTTCCGCGTGGCTGCGCTACACCCGCGCCCGCAGCAGCGGAGCGGGGCCATGGCACGGATTCTGATCACCTCGGCGCTTCCCTACATCAACGGGATCAAGCACCTCGGCAATCTGGTGGGCAGCCAGCTGCCGGCCGACCTCTATGCCCGCTACATGCGTGCGCGCGGCCACGAGGTGATGTTCATCTGCGCCACCGACGAACACGGCACCCCCGCCGAACTGGCGGCCGCCAAGACCGGCGAGCCGGTGGCCGATTACTGTGCGCGCATGCACGGCGTGCAAAAGCACCTCGCGGACGGCTTCGGGCTGTCGTTCGACCATTTCGGCCGCTCGTCATCGGCGCGCAACCATGCGCTGACGCAGCACATGGCGGCGCGGCTGGCCGAGGCGGGCCTGGTGGAGGAGGTCGAGGAGACGCAGGTCTTCTCGCCCGACGACGGCCGCTTCCTGCCGGATCGCTACATCGAAGGCACCTGCCCCGCCTGCGGCTACGACAAGGCCCGCGGCGACCAGTGCGAGAACTGCACCAAGCAGCTGACCCCGCGCGAGTTGCTCGACCCGCGCTCGGCGATTTCCGGGGCGACCAACCTGGAGCCGCGCGCGACGCGGCATCTGTACCTGCGCCAGTCGGCGCTGCGCGAGCGGCTGGACCAGTGGATCGACAGCCAGCGCGGCTGGCCGATCCTGACGACCTCGATCGCAAAGAAGTGGCTGCACGACGGCGACGGGTTGCAGGACCGCGGCATCACCCGCGATCTGGACTGGGGCGTGCCGGTGCGGCGCGGGGATGCGCCCTGGCCGGGGATGGAGGGCAAGGTCTTCTACGTCTGGTTCGACGCGCCGATCGAATACATCGCCGCCACCGCCGAATGGGCCGACGCGCATGGCCTGCCGGATGCCGCATGGCGGCGCTGGTGGCGCACCGACCAGGGCGCCGACGACGTGCGCTATGTGCAGTTCATGGGCAAGGACAACGTGCCCTTCCACACCCTGTCCTTCCCCGCCACGCTGATGGGCGCGAACCACGACGGCACCGAGCCGTGGAAGCTGGTGGATTACATCAAGTCGTTCAACTACCTCACCTATGACGGCGGGCAGTTCTCCACCTCGCAGGGGCGCGGGGTATTCATGGACCACGCGCTGGAGCTGCTGCCGGGGGATTACTGGCGCTGGTGGCTGCTCTCCCACGCCCCCGAGACCGGAGACAGCGAATTCACCTGGGAGAATTTCCAGGCGAGCGTGAACAAGGACCTGGCCGATGTGCTGGGCAATTTCGTCAGCCGGGTGACCAAGTTCTGTAACGCCCGCTTCGGCGCCGAGGTCCCCGCGGGGGGCGATTACGGCCCGCTGGAGCACGCCGCGGGTGACGAGGTCGCGGCCCGCCTTGCCGCCTATGCGCGCCACATGGAGGCGATGGAGATCCGCAAATCCGCCGCCGAGCTGCGCGCGCTGTGGGTGATCGGCAACGAATACCTCCAGGAGGCCGCGCCCTGGTCCACCATCAAGACCGATCCGGAACAGGCCCAGGCGCAGGTGCGCTTTGCGCTGAACCTGATGCGGATCTATGCGGTGGTCTCGCGCCCGTTCGTGCCGGATGCCGCGGCGCGGATCATGGCCGCGCTGGCCTGCGCCGACTGGAGCTGGCCCGACAGCCCTGCGCAGGCGCTCGATGCGCTGCCGGTGGGCCACGCCTTCACCGTCCCCGACGTGCTGTTCCGCAAGATCACCGACGAGGAGCGTGAGGCCTGGGCCGCCCGCTTCGCCGGGCTGCGCGCCTGATCGCCGCCCCGTCGGAGGCCCGCCGCGCTGCCTGCCCTTCGGGCAGGCGGCGGAGCGGGGCTCGCGCCACGGGCGATTGACCATTGTGTTCGGGCCGCCTTCACCCCTATTGTTGCATTGGGGCCGTGCAGTCCCGTCATGGTGACATGCCGCACGCGCCCCTCCGCGATCCCTCCGATGCGTCCCCGCCGACGGGCCTGCGATACGGAGGGCGGACACACCGCCGGCATGCCGTCGGCACAGGAATTGCCCGCCGTGCGACCCTCGCCGGTTGGCCTTGAACGGGTGCCCCACCAGGCACCGGAGCCACGAACCGCGATGCCCGACGCCCTCTCGCACCGCCCGATGGAGCGACACGCCGCAGCCCCCCGGGCCTGTGCGCGCAAGTCCTCCTCCGCGGAGTGCGCGGCGCTGGCCATCGCCTCAACCGGACAGCCCCCGGGCCCCGCCCTGCCAGCCGCCAACGGCATGGCAGCGGCGCCGCCCGCGCGGCGTGATGAGAGACAATGCCCAACAAGATGCTCATTGATGCCACCCACGCGGAGGAAACCCGCGTCGTGGTGGTCGACGGCAACAAGGTCGAGGAATTCGACTTCGAGGCCGCGAACCGCCGGCAACTGGCCGGCAACATCTACCTTGCCAAGGTAACGCGGGTCGAACCCTCGTTGCAGGCCGCCTTTGTCGACTATGGCGGCAACCGGCACGGGTTCCTCGCGTTTTCCGAGATCCATCCGGACTATTACCAGATCCCGGTCGCCGATCGCCGCGCCCTGATCGAGGAAGAGCGCGCCTACGCCATCGCCCAGGAAGAAGACGCCGCCAAGGCCCGTGGCAAACGCCGCGGCGGGCGCAGCCGGGCCGCCGACGCCGATGGCGACGCGGATGCCGTTGCCACCGGCGATGTCGCGACGCCGTCGGGAATGGATGTGGTCGACCTTGACGGCGGCGACGACACCCGCGCCGAGCTTGTGGACACCGCCGAGCGCGCGTCGGGCGACGACCGGCGCCCCTATGCCGCCGTCGACCACGCCGCCGAGATCGACGACCAGATCGAATCCATCGCCGACGAGGACGTCTCGGACGAGATCCGCGCACCCCGCCGCCAGCGCCCGCGCCGCTACAAGATCCAGGAGGTCATCAAGGTCCGCCAGATCCTGCTGGTGCAGGTCGTCAAGGAGGAGCGGGGCAACAAGGGCGCCGCGCTGACCACCTATCTGTCGCTGGCGGGCCGCTACTGCGTGCTGATGCCCAACACCGCGCGCGGCGGCGGCATCAGCCGCAAGATCACCAACGCGCCCGACCGCAAGAAGCTCAAGGAAATCGCCGCCACCCTGACGGTGCCCGAGGGCGCGGGGCTGATCGTGCGCACCGCCGGGGCCAAGCGCACCAAGGCGGAAATCAAGCGCGACTATGAATACCTGCAGCGCCTGTGGGAACAGATCCGCGACCTGACGCTGAAGTCCATCGCGCCCGCGCCGATCTACGAGGAAGGCGACCTCATCAAGCGCACGATTCGCGACCTCTATTCGCGCGACATCGACGAGGTGCTGGTGGAGGGCGACGTCGGCTACCGCGTGGCCAAGGACTTCATGAAGATGATCATGCCGTCGCACGCCAAGAACGTGCGGCAGTATACCGATCCGCTGCCGCTGTTCGCGCGGTATCAGGTGGAAAGCTACCTTGCGGGGATGTTCAACCCGACGGTGCAGCTGAAATCGGGCGGCTACATCGTCATCGGAATCACCGAGGCGCTGGTCTCCATCGACGTGAACTCCGGCCGGGCCACCAAGGAAGGCTCGATCGAGGAGACCGCGCTCAAGACCAACATGGAGGCCGCCGAGGAGATCGCCCGGCAACTGCGCCTGCGTGACCTTGCCGGGCTGATCGTCATCGACTTCATCGACATGGAGGAGCGCAAGAACAACGCCGCCGTCGAGAAGAAGCTCAAGGACAAGCTGAAGAACGACCGCGCGCGCATCCAGGTCGGCCGCATCTCGGGCTTCGGCCTGCTGGAGATGAGCCGCCAGCGCCTGCGCCCGGGCATGCTGGAGGCCACGACCCAGCCCTGCCCGCATTGCCACGGCACCGGGCTGATCCGCTCCGACGACAGCCTCGGCCTCGCGATCCTGCGCCAGCTGGAGGAGGAGGGCACCCGCGCCCGCACCGCCGAGGTGCTGGTCAAGGCGCCCGTGGCCATCGTGAACTTCCTGTTCAACCAGAAGCGCGAGCACATCGCCCAGATCGAGGCGCGCTACGGCATGGCCGTGCGGCTGGAGGGCGACCCCGCGCTGGTCAGCCCTGACTTCAGCATCGAGAAGTTCAAGACCGCGACGCGGCCGGTGATGCCGGCCCCGCCGGTGGTGTCGGTCGACACCTCCTCCATGCCCGAGATCGAGTTCGACGAGGATCTCGAGGACGAGATCGAGGAGGACGAGGACGAGGCAACCGAGACCACCGAGGCCGAGGCCCCCACACGGCCCCAGCCCGAGACCGGCGCGAACGGTGACAACGGCGGCAAGCGCAAGCGTCGCAGGCGGCGGCGCCGGCGCGGCGGTGGCGAGGGCGACACCGCCTCCGACACCCCGGACCAGGCCCGCAGCGACGCCGAGGCGCCCGAGACCGCGCCCACCCCCGAGACGAGGCCCGAGGCAGGGCCCGAGGCAAGGCCCGAACCGGCGCCCGACTCGGCGCCCGAGGCCCCTGCCGAGGCGGAGGCCGACGCCGTGCCGGTTTCACCGGCGCCTCCGCCGCTTCGGAACCCGCCGCAGCCGAGATCACCGAGGCACCCGTGCCGCCGGCTCCGGCTCCGACTGCGGCTCCGACTCCGGCGCCCGTCCCCACCGCCGCACCCGCAGCGGCCGAACCGGCACCGCAGGCCACACCGGCCGACACCGCCGAGGACACCCCCCCGCGGCGCCGCGGCTGGTGGGCCCTGCGCCGCTGACATCCCCCGGGCGGCCGCCATCCTGGTGGCCGCCCGGACCGATGCACGGTCAAGCCATGGACGGCCCTGTGACGGCCCGTCCGTCGGGCGCGCCGCGCCAGCAGGCCGACTTTTGTCCCGCCACCCAGCCGGAACCCGGCGCCCGACCGCGCGGCTGTGACAGCCCGGTTTCGGGCGCGTTCCCGGTGTTGTGACCATGGGTCACGTTACCTCTGCCCGCCCATGGCATAGACAGGGGCCATCCACGGCACACGAGGCCCCATGTTCGGACTGGAACTCTTTGACGCGGCCCTGCTGCCCGCGATGCTGATCGCCCTGGCGGCGGGGGGGCTTTCGTTCCTCAGCCCATGCGTGCTGCCGATCGTGCCGCCCTATCTTGCGTACATGAGCGGGATCTCCATGGCCGAGCTGACCGCCGAGGACGAGCGCCCGCGCCGCAAGGCGGTGATCCCGGCGCTGTTCTTCGTGATGGGGCTGTCGACCGTGTTCCTGTTCCTGGGCTTCACCGCCTCGGCGTTCGGGATGTTCTTTCTGCGCAACCAGATCCTGTTCTCGCAGATCGCGGGCGTCGTGGTGATCGTGTTCGGGCTGCACTTCCTGGGGGTGTTCCGCATCCCGCTGCTGATGCGCGAGGCGCGGGTGGACGCGGGCGACCGGGGCGGCTCGGGCCTGGGGGCGTATGTGCTGGGGCTGGCGTTCGCGTTCGGCTGGACGCCGTGCATCGGCCCGATCCTGGGCGCGATCCTGTCCATGGCCGCATCCGAGGGGGACGTCACGCGCGGCACGGTCCTGCTGGGCAGCTATGCCGTGGGACTGGGCGTGCCGTTCCTGCTGGCGGCGGTGTTCGTGCAACGGTCCATGACGGTGATGAACCGCCTCAAGCGCCACATGGCGCTGATCGAGAAGGTCATGGGCGCGCTTCTGGTGGCGGTGGGGCTGGCGTTGCTGACCGGCGCGTTCACCGCGTTCTCGTGGTGGCTGCTGGAGACGTTCCCGGCGCTGGGGCGGATCGGCTAGGGCTGCGTTTCCGCCCGCAGCCAGTCGGCAAAGGACGGCGCCACGGCAACCATCGGCAGGGCCACGATCGCCGGCACCTCATAGGGGTGGAGCCGCACCACCTCGGCACAGACGGCGTCGAACAGGGCCGCGCGCGTCTTCAGCGTCAGGCCGACCTCGGCGTCGTCCTGCACCGTGCCCTGCCAGCGATAGAGGCTGCGCAGCCCCGGGCGGATGTTGGCACAGGCCGCCAGCCGCGCGCCCACGCAAGCGCGCGCCACCGCTTCGGCCGAGGCCGCGTCGGGGCAGGTGATCTCGATCTCGATGAACTCGGTCATGGGCCGCAGGATGGCGCGGCGGGTGGGGGCCGGTCAAGCGACCGGCCCCGCGCATCGCTCAGTAGCGGTACTGCTCGGGCTTGAACGGCCCCTGCGGCGTCACGCCGATGTACTCGGCCTGGTCGCCCGACAGCTCCGTCAGGCGCACGCCGATCTTGGCGAGGTGCAGCCGCGCCACCTTCTCGTCGAGGTGCTTGGGCAGGACATAGACCTTGTTCTCGTACTGGTCGCCGCGGGTCCACAGCTCCATCTGCGCCAGCACCTGGTTGGTGAAGGACGCCGACATCACGAAGCTGGGGTGGCCGGTGGCATTGCCGAGGTTCAGCAGGCGCCCCTCGGACAGCAGGATGATGCGATGCCCCGACGGCATCTCGATCATGTCCACCTGGTCCTTGATGTTGGTCCACTTGTGGTTCTTGAGGCCCGCCACCTGGATCTCGTTGTCGAAGTGGCCGATGTTGCCGACGATGGCCATGTCCTTCATCGCCCGCATGTGGTCGAGGCGGATGACATCCTTGTTGCCGGTCGCGGTGATGAAGATGTCGGCGCGCTCCACCACATCCTCCAGCGTGACGACCTCATAGCCGTCCATGGCGGCCTGCAGCGCACAGATCGGGTCGACCTCGGTCACCACCACGCGGGCACCGGCGCCGCGCAAGCTGGCGGCCGAGCCCTTGCCCACGTCGCCATAGCCGCACACCACCGCGACCTTGCCGGCCATCATGGTGTCGGTGGCCCGCCGGATGCCGTCGACCAGCGACTCCTTGCAGCCGTACTTGTTGTCGAACTTCGACTTGGTCACGCTGTCGTTGACGTTGATGGCGGGAAACGGCAGCTGCCCCTGCTCCATCATCTTGTAGAGGCGGTGGACACCGGTGGTGGTTTCCTCCGACACGCCCTTGAGCATCGCGCGCTGGCGCCCGAACCAGCCGGGGCTGGCGGCCATGCGCTTGCGGATCTGCGCGAACAGCGCCTCTTCCTCCTCGCTGGTGGGGGTGGCGATGAGGTCGGTCTCGCCTTCCTCCACCCGCGCGCCGATGAGGACATACATCGTGGCGTCGCCGCCATCGTCGAGGATCAGGTTCGCGCCGCCGTCTTCAAAGTGGAAGATGCGGTCGCAGTAATCCCAGTATTCCTCCAGCGTCTCGCCCTTGACGGCGAACACCGGAACGCCGGCTTCGGCGATGGCCGCCGCCGCGTGGTCCTGGGTGGAGAAGATGTTGCACGACGCCCACCGCACCTCGGCGCCCAGCGCCGTCAGCGTCTCGATCAGCACGCCGGTCTGGATCGTCATGTGCAACGATCCCGCGATCCGGGCCCCCTTCAGCGGCTGCGACGCGGCGAACTCCTCGCGCAGCGCCATCAGGCCCGGCATCTCCGTTTCGGCAATGGCCAGTTCCTTGCGGCCGTAATCGGCCTGCGACAGATCCTTGACGACAAAATCACGCGGCATTCGCGGGCTCCCGATGGGTTCAAACTCAAGCCGGGCAGATAGCATCGTCGATGCCAGGCGACAATGCGGCGCGGGGGCATTGTCGGCGAATCAGGGGGGCGTGGCACGGGTGTTCCCGCGATCGCGCCCGCCCGCGCCCCGGCCGGGGGCGCCAGCCGCGCGGCACCCATGCCACAGGCGTCGGCACGCGGATCACCGGGCGGACGGATTTGGCGGCACGGCGCCCTTGCCGCCGCCGCCGCCCTCGCCTAGGCGAGAGGCTGGCGGAGGTGCGCATGCCACGGACAACGACCCCCCGGCCACGCGCCTGGCAGCGGATGCTGTCGGGCCGGCGGCTCGACCTTCTGGACCCGACCCCGATCGACATCGAGATCGGCGACATCGCCCACGGGCTGGCCTTTGTCGCGCGCTGGAACGGGCAGACGCAGGGCGACTGGCCCTATTCGGTGGCCGAGCACTCGCTGCTGGTGGAGGCGCTGTTTGCCCGCGCCGACCCCGCGGCACCGGCCCGCTGGCGGCTGGCGGCCCTGCTGCATGACGCCCCTGAATACGTCATCGGCGACATGATCAGCCCGGTGAAGGCCGCCATCGGCCCGGACTACGGCACGCTGGAGGCGCGACTGGCAACCGCCATCCGGCTGCGCTTCGGCCTTCCGGCCGCGCTGCCCGCGCGGGTGGAACGGGCGATCAAGGTGGCCGACCGGCTGTCGGCCTGGGCCGAGGCGACCCGGCTCGCGGGCTTCGCCACGGCGGAGGCGGATCGGTTCTTCGGCCGCCCCGACATGGCGCTGCTCGACGGGATGGACCTGACGCTGCGCCCACCGGTGGCGGTGCGCGCGGCGTTCCTCGAGCGCCACGCGGCGCTGCTGGCGCAGATCGACGCCGAAGCCCCGGCGCGGGGGCGCGCATGAGCCTGCCCACCGGCACCCCCCTGC
>NZ_NHSD01000139.1 GCF_016653255.1 Rhodobaculum claviforme | reverse complement strand
GCCTCTGCTACACGGACGCCGATTTCGGCAGCCCCGGGGTGGGCCGCGCAGCACCTGCGTGCCTGCGCCGTGCCTCTGTGGTGGGGGCCGGGGCGATCTGACAGCGGAAGGGTGGACGTGTCCGAGCCAGCTTCGATCTCCGCCGGCATTGCCGCGCGCTACGCAACGGCCGTTTTCGAACTGGCCCGTGACGACAAGGCCCTCGATGGGCTGGAAAGGGACGTGGCCGCATTGTCGGCGGCGCTCGCCGACAGCGCGGATCTGCGTATGGCGATATCCTCTCCGATCATCGGCCGGGCCGACCAGGAACGCGCGGTGACCGCGCTGGCCAGGGCGATGAAGCTTTCGGCCAATACCTCCAACGTGCTTGCGCTGATGGCGCAGCGTCGGCGGCTGTTCGTGCTGCCGCAGATGCTGCGCGCCCTGCGCGACCGCATCGCCGCCGAGAAGGGTGAAATCACTGCCGACGTGCGCAGTGCTGCCGCCCTGAGCAAGGACCAGGCCAAGACACTCGCCGACCTGCTGACGGCACGCACGGGCAAGACCGTGCGGCTGGATGTGACGGTCGACCCCGCCCTGATCGGTGGGCTCGTCGTGAAGGTGGGCTCCCGGATGATTGACACCTCGATCCGCTCGCGGCTCGCGGCTCTCCAGAATGCAATGAAAGAGGTCGGATAAATGGGTATCCAGGCAGCGGAAATCTCCGCCATCCTCAAGGAGCAGATCAAGAACTTCGGCCAGGAGGCCGAGGTGGCCGAGGTCGGCCTTGTTCTGTCAGTCGGTGACGGGATCGCCCGCGTGCATGGGCTCGACAACATCCAGGCCGGCGAGATGGTCGAGTTCCCGGGTGGCGTGCGCGGTATGGCGCTGAACCTGGAGGTCGACAACGTCGGCGTCGTGATCTTTGGCGACGACCGCGGCATCAAGGAGGGCGACACCGTCCGCCGCACCAGGTCCATCGTGGACGTGCCGGTGGGCGACGGCCTGCTGGGCCGCGTCGTGGACGGTCTGGGCAACCCGATCGACGGCAAGGGCGAGATCAAGGCCACCGAGCGCCGCGTCGCCGACGTCAAGGCGCCCGGCATCATCCCGCGCAAGTCGGTGCACGAGCCGATGCCCACGGGCCTGAAGTCCATCGACGCCATGATCCCGATCGGCCGCGGCCAGCGCGAGCTGATCATCGGCGACCGCCAGACCGGCAAGTCGGCGGTGGCGCTCGACACGATCCTGAACCAGAAAAGCTACAACGACGCCGCCGGCGACGACGAGAGCAAGAAGCTCTACTGCTTCTACGTCGCCATCGGGCAGAAGCGTTCGACCGTGGCGCAGCTGGTCAAGAAGCTGGAGGAAACCGGGGCCATCGCCTACACCACGGTGATCGCCGCGACCGCGTCGGACCCCGCGCCGATGCAGTTCCTGGCGCCCTATGCCGCGACGGCCATGGCGGAATACTACCGCGACAACGGCCGCCACGCGCTGATCATCTATGATGATCTCTCCAAGCAGGCCGTGGCCTATCGCCAGATGTCGCTGCTGCTGCGCCGCCCGCCGGGCCGCGAGGCGTACCCGGGCGACGTGTTCTACCTCCACTCCCGCCTGCTGGAGCGTGCGGCGAAGATGAACGAGGATCACGGCGCGGGCTCGCTGACGGCGCTGCCGATCATCGAGACGCAGGCCGGCGACATCGGCGCCTTCATCCCCACCAACGTGATCTCGATCACCGACGGCCAGATCTTCCTCGAGACGGAGCTGTTCTACCAGGGCGTCCGTCCGGCCGTGAACACCGGCCTGTCGGTCAGCCGGGTGGGTGGCGCCGCGCAGACCTCGGCGATGAAGTCGGTCGCGGGCCCGGTCAAGCTGGAGCTGGCGCAGTACCGCGAGATGGCGGCCTTCGCGCAGTTCGGCTCGGATCTGGACGCGGCGACGCAGCGGCTCCTGAACCGTGGCGCGCGCCTGATCGAGCTGATGAAGCAGGGCCAGTACTCGCCCATGACCAACGCCGAGATCGTCTGCGTGATCTTTGCCGGCACGCAGGGGTATCTCGACAAGGTGGCGGTCAAGGACGTCACCCGCTTCGAGGCCGGGCTGCTTGCGCATCTTCGCAACACCCACCGCGACCTGCTCGATGACATCACGAACAATGACCGCAAGGTCGCCAAGGATCTGGAGGAGAAGATCCGCGCCGCCCTGGACGCCTACGCCAAAGACTTCGCCTGAGGCGAAGCGGGGAGAGCGGAATGCCAAGCCTCAAGGATCTCAAGGTTCGGATCGCGAGCGTCAAGTCGACGCGCAAGATCACGAAGGCCATGCAGATGGTCGCGGCGGCCAAGCTCCGCCGCGCCCAGGACGCCGCCGAAGACGCGCGTCCCTATGCCGTGCGGATGGAAAAGGTGATCAACGGGCTGGCGGTGTCGGTGCGCGGATCCGACACGGCGCCGCGGCTTCTGGCGGGCACCGGCAGCGACAAGGTGCAGCTGCTGGTCGTGATGACCTCGGAGCGGGGCCTGTGCGGTGGCTTCAACTCCACCATCGTGCGGCTGGTGCGCGCCCGTATCCAGGCGCTGCTGCGCGAAGGCCATACGGTGAAGATCATCACCGTGGGCAAGAAGGGCCGCGAGCAGCTCAAGCGGGACTACAGCGATCACTTCGTGGGTCACGTGGACATCTCGGATGTGAAGCGGATGAACTACGGCGTGGCGCGCGACATCGCGCGCGACGTGCTCCGGCGCTTTGATGCGGGCGAGTTCGACGTCGCCACGATCTTCTACAACCGCTTCCAGTCGGTGATCGCCCAGATTCCAACCGCCCAGCAGGTCGTTCCGGCCGCGGTGGGCGAGGGCGAGGAGGCCTCCGCGCTCTATGAATACGAGCCTTCGCAGGAGGAGATCCTGACAGATCTGCTGCCGCGCGGTGTCGCCACGCAGATATTTGCCGCCCTGCTGGAAAACGCAGCCTCGGAACAGGGCGCCCGGATGACCGCGATGGACAACGCCACCCGCAACGCCGGCGACATGATCGACCGGCTGACCGTCCAGTACAACCGGTCTCGCCAGGCGGCGATCACCAAGGAACTCATCGAGATCATTTCGGGCGCCGAGGCGCTCTGACGGAACCGGAGAGACGACATGGCCGACGCAAAAGCTACCGGCAAGGTGACCCAGGTCATCGGCGCCGTCGTGGACGTGCAGTTCGAGGGGGACCTCCCCGCGATTCTGAACGCGCTGGAAACGGACAACAACGGCAAGCGCCTGGTGCTCGAGGTTGCGCAGCACCTCGGGGAAAACACCGTGCGCACCATCGCGATGGACGCGACCGAGGGCCTCGTGCGCGGGCAGGCGGTCAGCGACTCGGGCGAGCCGATCAGCGTGCCCGTGGGCGACGCCACCCTGGGCCGCATCCTGAACGTGGTGGGCGAGCCCATCGATGAGAAGGGCGAGATCAAGACCAAGGAGCGGCGCGCCATCCACCAGCCCGCCCCCGACTTTGCCGCGCAGTCGACGGAGTCCGAGATCCTGGTCACCGGCATCAAGGTCATCGACCTGCTGGCGCCCTATTCCAAGGGCGGCAAGATCGGCCTGTTCGGCGGCGCCGGGGTGGGCAAGACCGTGCTCATCCAGGAGTTGATCAACAACATCGCCAAGGTGCACTCGGGCTATTCCGTGTTCGCCGGTGTGGGCGAGCGGACGCGTGAGGGCAACGACCTCTATCACGAGTTCATCGACTCGGGCGTCATCAACATCGACAAGCTGGAAGAGTCCAAGGTGGCGCTGGTCTATGGCCAGATGAACGAGCCGCCGGGGGCGCGGGCCCGCGTCGCGCTGACCGGCCTGACCATCGCCGAGCAGTTCCGCGACCAGTCCGGCACCGACGTTCTGTTCTTTGTCGACAACATCTTCCGCTTCACCCAGGCGGGCTCCGAGGTGTCGGCGCTTCTGGGCCGGATCCCCTCGGCGGTGGGCTACCAGCCGACGCTGGCCACCGACATGGGCCAGCTGCAGGAGCGGATCACCTCGACCAAGAAGGGCTCGATCACCTCGGTGCAGGCGATCTATGTGCCGGCCGACGACCTGACCGACCCTGCGCCGGCCGCATCGTTTGCGCACCTCGATGCGACGACCGTGCTCAACCGCGCGATTTCGGAGCTTGGGATCTATCCGGCGGTGGACCCGCTCGATTCGACCTCGCGCATCCTCGATCCGCAGATCGTGGGCCAGGAGCACTATGACGTGGCGCGCGACGTGCAGGGGATCCTGCAGCGCTACAAGTCGTTGCAGGACATCATCGCGATCCTCGGGATGGACGAGCTGTCCGAGGAGGACAAGCTGACCGTGGCGCGCGCCCGCAAGATCCAGCGCTTCCTGTCGCAGCCCTTCGACGTGGCGCAGGTGTTCACCGGCTTCCCCGGCGTGCAGGTGCCGCTGGAGAAGACCATCGCCAGCTTCAAGGCGGTGGTGGCCGGCGAGTACGACCACCTCCCCGAGGCGGCCTTCTACATGGTCGGCGACATCGAGGAGGCGATTGCGAAGGCGCAGAAACTCGCCCAAGCGGCGTAAGGGGGCGGGATGGCCGACACCTTTGATTTCGAGCTGGTCTCGCCCGAGCGGCGGCTGGCCTCCATGTCGGCCCGGGCGGTCCAGATCCCCGGCGCGGACGGGGATCTGACGGCCATGCCCGACCATGCGCCGACGATCACCACGCTGCGGCCCGGGGTGCTGCGGGTCGAAGGGCCCGATGGCGCCAAGGCCTATGTCGTCACCGGCGGCTTTGCCGAAATCACGCCCGGCGCCGCCTCTGTGCTGGCCGAGCGCGCAATGCCGCTGGAGGAGGCCACCGCCGAAGTCGTCGACGCGCTGATCGCCGAGGCCCGGCAGGCCGCGGCCGACGCCCCCGAGGACACCCGCGCCGAGGCCGACAAGCTGGTGGCCGACATGGAAGCCCTGCGCGGCGTGGCCAACGCCTGAGGCCGGTGTCATCCGTGCATGAAATCAAGGCAGCCGGCCCGAATGCAGGGCCGGCTGTCGTCGTTTCCGGGGGGCGCGGTTGCAGTGCCGGTTCCCTTGCAACACAACGCTCGGACGGTGGGCCCGGAGCCCGTGGCCGGAGCGAGGGCGGGACGGGATGATGCAGCAGCCGAAGACGCTTGTCGTCGATCTCGACGGGACGCTGGTGCGGACCGACACCCTGCACGAGGCCTTCTGGGCCGCTCTTGGCAAGGACTGGCGCGCGCCCTTCGGTGCCCTCGCCGCATTGGCGCAGGGGCGGGCGGCCCTCAAGCGCCACCTTGCGGCCGAGGTCCCGGCCGCCGAGGCGCTGCCCTAAAACTTTGACGTGCTTGACTATGTGGCGCGCTGGCGTGCGTCGGGTGGCCGCACCGCGCTGGTGACGGCGGCGGATGCGGGCGTGGCCGAGGCCGTGGCGCGTCACCTGGGCGTCTTCGACGAGGTGCACGGCTCGGACGGGGGGCGCAACCTCAAGGGGGTCCACAAGGCGGCGTTCCTGCGTGCGCGCTTTTCGGATGGCTATGCCTATATCGGCGATGCCGAGGCGGATCTGCCGGTGTGGGAGGGGGCGCGGACGGCCATCACGGTGGATGCGTCCCCGCGCCTGCGTCGCAAGGCCGAGGCGGTGGCAGGATCGGTCGAGCATCTGGGCGCCAGGCGTCGTTCGGTCGCGCCGTGCCTGCGTGCCATGCGCCCGCACCAGTGGTTGAAGAACCTGCTAGTCTTTCTTCCGTTGCTGGCGTCGCAGCGCTTCGATCCTGCGACGGTCTTCAATGCGCTGCTGGCGTTCGTGGCGTTCAGCCTGATCGCTTCGGCGGTGTATGTGCTCAATGACCTTCTGGACCTTGCCGCCGACCGGGCCCATCCGCGCAAGCGGATGCGGCCGCTCGCGTCGGGCAGCCTGCCGATCACGCAGGGGGGGGCCCATGGGACTTGCCCTTGCGGTGGCGGGGATTGGCGTCGCCGTCACGCTGGGTTGGGCATTTCTGGGCGTGATGCTGGGGTATCTCGTGCTGACGACCGCCTACTCGCTGTACCTCAAGCGGCGGGCAATCATCGATGTCTGCGTTCTGGCGGGGCTTTACACGACGCGCATCGTCGCGGGTGGGGTGGCCACGGAGATCGTTCTGTCGGTCTGGCTGCTGGCCTTCTCGATCTTCTTCTTCTTTGCCCTGGCTGCGGTGAAGCGGCAGGCCGAGCTGGTGGACAGTGCCCGGCGGGGCAAGCTGACCGCCAGCGGGCGCGGCTACCACGTCGAGGACCTGCCGGTGATCTCCATGATGGCCACCGCCTCGGGGTATCTGTCGGTGCTGGTGCTGGCGCTTTATGTCGACGCGCCGCCCGTTCAGGAGCTTTACGGCGCCCCCGGGGCGCTGTGGGGGATCTGTTGCATCCTGCTGTACTGGATCAGCCGGACCATCCTGATCGCCCACCGCGGGCAGATGCATGATGACCCTGTCGTGTTCGCCGCCCGCGACCGGATCAGTCTCGTGTGCTTTGCCCTCATCGTCGTTTTCGGTGTGATCGCCGTGGTCATGTGATCCAGCGGCCCCAGAAGGAATTGTGCCATGCAGGTCATAACAGCCACTGCCGGGGCGGTGCCCGGCGCAGCACCACCGCGCCACGGGCTCTGGGCGGTCATCCTGGTGGGCATGGCCCTGCGCCTGGCCTGGGCGCTGGTGTTCCCGGTCGAGCCGGTGTCCGACGGCTTCGCCTATCATACCTTTGCCCGGAACCTGGTCGAGCAAGGCGTATACGGCTGGGAGCCCGATCAGCCCGGTGCCTACTGGCCGGTGGGCACATCGGCCATCGTTGCGCTGACCTATCTGGTGCTGGGGGAGAGCTTTGCCGGGGTCGTGGCGACGAACCTGCTGGCCGGGCTGGTCACCCTTGTGCTCGTGCACCGACTGGGCACGGTCTATTTCGGGGCGCAGGCGGGGTTCTGGGCCACGGTCGTGGTCGCCTTCTGGCCCAACCTGATCATGTTCACGTCGATCCTGTCCAGCGAGCTCTATTTCATGGCGCTGTCGCTGGTGGGACTGTATTTCTGGCAGCGCGCCGAGGTCGGCAGCGGCAGGCGGGGGCGCTGGGGCAATCTGGTGCTCTGTGGTCTGGTGTTCGGGGCTGCATGCTATGTCCGGCCCATCGCGCTGCTGATGCCGGCGGCGCTGGCCATCGTGCCGCTTGTGCAGGGGGTTCGCCCGTTTCTGCGGGCGGTGCTGCATGCCGCGCTTGTCACGCTGATGGTGCTGGTGGTGCTGTCGCCGTGGACCTATCGCAACTATCTTGTCTTTGGCGAACCGGCGCTGGTGTCGACGAACTTCGGCGCGAACCTCTGGATGGGCAACAACCCCGACAGCACGGGCGGGTACATGCCGCTGCCCGACTGGGTCGCGGGAATGTCCGAGACCGAGCGCGCGCGGGCCCTGGGCGACATCGCCAAGGCGCACATCCGCGAGGACCCGCTGCGTTTTGCCGCGACGGTTGCCGTGCGGGTCGTCCGCCTGCACGAGCGCGAGACGATCGGCGTCGCCTGGAACGAGCGGGCGATGACCGAAACCCTGGGCCAGATCGGGGTGGTCGGGGCCAAGCTGCTGGCGACGGGCTACTGGTACCTGGTCGTGGCCGGGGGCCTGCTGGGGATCTGGCAACTGGGCCGCGCGCGGTTCTGGAGCGCGTTCTTCAACCCCGCCTTTGCGATCTGGTCCTATGTCACGCTGTTGCATGCCATCGTGGTGATCCAGGATCGCTACCACATGCCCAGCTCACCCTTCATCGCCATGTTGGCCGGCGTCGCGATCGCGGCCTGGCTGCGCCGCCGGGCCGCCGCAGCACCGGCCCCCGCCTGAGGACTGACGCCGTGTCGCACTGGACGCTGATCTCCATCGCCGCGCTGGCCAATGTGGCGCTCAATCTGTTCCTGAAGAAGGGCGGTCAGGGGCTGGACGTGTCCGGCCTGCGGTCCCTGATCGTCAGCCTGCTGCTGTCGCCCTGGATGTGGTGCGCGGTGCTCAGCGCGGTGGTGTTGCTCACGGCGTTCGTGGCCGCGGTGCGGGAGTATTCGTTGAGCCTGACGTACACCGCGGTCACGGCGATGGCGATGGTGGCGCTGACGGTCATCGGCGCGCTGTTGCAGCATGAGCAGGTGTCGCTGATGCGGGTGGCGGGGCTGTCGCTGATCGTGGCAGGGCTGGTGGTCACCGCCCGCGCGGCCTGAGGGCGCCGTCAGCGTTGCAGCAGCCGGAACGCCGCCGACGCGCCCCACCCCGCCAGCACCGCCAGCGCCACCGCCAGCAGCCCATAGCCCAGCGGCCGGTCCCGTGCGAGGCTTGAGAGCCACAGCTCCAGCCCCGCCTGGCGGACCTCGATCGCGCTTTCGTGGATGTCGACGACGCGGCCGCCGCGGGTCAGCAGCACGCGCGCCCGGTAGGTTCCGGTCGCGAGGTTCGCGGGCAGCGCGATGGTGGTGCGGAACAGCGTGTCGGCCGTGACCTCCACCGTGGCGGGGATGGTGTCGAACAGCCCGTCCTCGGTGCGCAGGCGGATCAGCGCCTCGACAAAGTTGGGGGCGTCCTCGGCCATCGTCATGGTGCCGAAGCTGCGGATCGCGCGCGGCACCGAGACGGAGTGGCGCAGGTCCTCGGTCGCGCTGAGCGCGACGTCGAGCGCCGCGCTGGAGGCCACCGCATAGAAGCTGGGCGCGCGGGCGATGCGCACCTCCTCCACGTTCATCCAGACGCCGGCGCGGCGGGACTTGCGCCAGACCGAAAGGCGCTGCGGCGGCCCCTCGACGGTCACGATGATCTCCATCGGGGGGGCGTCGGGGGGGGGCGGTGCGTCGCGCCGGATCGCGCCGAACACCAGGATCTCGGAGCCGCCGAAGGTCGACGTCAGCGCGACCGAGGTCTGGCTGAGGCCGGCCAGCACCTCCTCGGCGCGGGCGGGCAGGGCGGCCAGCGCCAGCCACGCAAGCGTGATCCACAGCCCGCCCCTCATCGGCCCGTCACCACGATGGAATACAGCTCGTCCGGGGGCAGCACGAGGTCGAGGGCGATGCGCCCGGCCACCGCCAGCACCATCAGCGCCAGCAGGATGCGCAGCTGTTCGGCGTTGAACCGCAGCCCCAGCCGGCTGCCGACCTGCGCGCCCACCACCCCGCCCAGGATCAGCACCAGTGCCAGCATGATGTCCACCGCCTGCGTGGTGATCGCGTGCATCAGGGTGGTGAACGCCGCCACGAAGATCACCTGATAAAGCGAGGTTCCCACCACCACCTTGGTCGGCATCCCGAGGATGTAGATCATCGCGGGCACCATCAGGAACCCGCCGCCCACCCCCATCACCG
>NZ_NHSD01000138.1 GCF_016653255.1 Rhodobaculum claviforme | reverse complement strand
CCCGCCCCGCACGAGGTCATGGTGACGACGCTTTTCTCGGGGATCAGCCGCGGCACCGAGCGGCTGGTGTTCGAGGGCCGCGTCCCGACGGCCGAGCACGCCCGCATGCGCTGCCCCTTGCAGGAGGGCGATTTCCCGTTTCCGGTGAAATATGGCTATGCCGCCGTGGGCCTCATCACCGGCGGGCCGTCCGCGCGGCTGGGGCAGCCGGTCTTTGTCCTCGCCCCGCACCAGAGCCGCTTTGCCTGCCCCGCCGCCATGGCCCGCCCCCTGCCCGAGGGGCTGGCGCCGGAGCTTGCGGTGCTGGCGGCGAACATGGAGACCGCGTTGACGGTGGTCTGGGACGCGGGTGTCGGCCCGGGCGACCGGGTCGCGGTGGTGGGCGCGGGGGTGATCGGCGCGCTGGTGGGGCGGCTGTGCGCGCGCATCCCCGGGACGGAGGTCACGCTTATCGACCACACCCCCGCGCGGGCCGGGCTGGCGGCGCATCTGGGCTGCGGGTTCGCCGTGCCCGGCGATGCGCGGGGGGGCTGCGACGTGGTCATCCACGCCTCCGCCAGCGCCCCGGGCCTGGCCGAGGCGCTGCGTCTTGCGGGGCCGGAGGCCGTGGTGGTGGAGGCCAGCTGGCACGGCGCGGCCGAGGTCGCGGTGCCGCTGGGGGGCGCGTTCCACTCGCAGCGTCTGCGGCTGATCTCCAGCCAGGTGGGGTGCGTTCCGCCCGCCCGCGCGCCGCGATGGGACAACGCGCGCCGGATGGATGCCGCGCTGGCGCTGCTGGCCGGGGACGGGGCGGTTGCCGCGCTGATCTCGGGCGAGACGGGCCTCGATGACTTGCCGCATGCCTATGGCGCCATACTTGCCGACCCCGACACGCTGTGCCACCGCATCCGCCACTGATCCCAAACCCGGAGACCGCCCATGTTTGCCGTCGAGGTCCGCGACCACATCATGATCGCCCATTCCCTGCCGTCGCCGGTGTTCGGCCCGGCGCAGGGGATGCATGGCGCCACCTTCACCGTCGATGCCGCCTTCTTCACCGAGTCGCTGGACGACAACGGCCTGGTGGTGGACATCGGCCTCGCGACCGAGGCGCTGGCCGAGGTGCTGGCGCCGCTGCGCTATGCCAACCTTGACGAGGTTCCCGCCTTCAAGGGCCGCATCACCACCACGGAATTCCTGTGCGGCCACATCTGGGAGGCGATGGCGGTGGCCGCGCGGTCGGGCCGGATGAACGATGGCGGGCGGCTGAAGCGGTTGCGCATCACCCTGCACGAAAGCCACCTGGCGCGCGGCTGGTACGAGGCCGACCTCTGAGCGTGGCCCCGCGCCCGGTGCATTTCGCGATCCCCGGCGATCTGGCGACGCCCTCGGGGGGGTACGGATATGACCGGGCGTTGATCGCGCACCTGCCGGCGCAGGGGTGGCGGGCCCGGGTGCTGGCGCTGCCGGGGGGCTTTCCGATGCCGGACCGGGCTGCGATGGCGGCGGCGGCTGCGGCCTTCGCGGCGTTGCCGGACGGGGCGGTGGTGCTGGCGGACGGGCTGGCGTTCGGGGTGCTGGACGCGGTCGCGCAGGCCCATGCCGCGCGACTGCGGCTGGTGGCGCTGGTGCACCACCCGCTCGCGGACGAGACCGGGGTGGACGCCGCCACCGCCGCGCGGCTGACGCGGTCGGAGCGGTCGGCGCTGGCGACGGCGCGGGCGGTGGTGTGCACCTCGCAGGTGACGGCGGATCGGCTGGTGGCGGGGTTCGGCGTGGCCGCCGACCGCATCACCGTGGCGGTGCCCGGCACCGCGGCGCCCGCGCACCCCGCGCCGGGGCGGGGCGATCCGCCGACGATCCTGTCGGTGGGCTCGTTGACGCGGCGCAAGGGGCACGACGTCCTGATCGCCGCGCTGGCGGCGCTGGCGGACCTGTCGTGGCGGGCGCGCATCGTCGGGCCTGCGCCCGACCCCACCGTTGCGGCCGCACTGGCGGCGCAGATCGCGGCGGCGGGGCTGCAGGGGCGCATCACCCTGGCCGGGCCGGTGGCGGATGCCGGGGCGGAATACGCGGGTGCCGACATCTTCGCGCTGGCGTCGCGGCACGAGGGGTTCGGCATGGCCTATGCCGAGGCGCTGGCCCACGGGCTGCCGGTGGTGGCGACGCGCGTGGGACCGGTGGCGGGGTTCGTGCCGGCCGATGCGGGCGGGCTGGTGGCCCCGGATGATGCCCCCGCGCTGGCGGCGGCCCTGGGCGCGCTGCTCCGCGATCCGGCCACCCGACGCCGTGCGGCGGTGGCGGCGGCGCGTGCGGGCGCGGCCCTGCCGGGGTGGGATGACACGGCGGCGCGGGTGGCGCGCGTTCTGGATGGGGTGATGTCATGAGCTTTTCGTCGGACTGGCTGGCGCTGCGCGAGCCTGCGGACCATGCGGCGCGCGACGCGGAACTTCTGGCGGGGGCTGTGGCGGTGGCACGGCGCGCGGCGGGCGATGCGCCGCCGGTGATCGTCGATCTGGGGTGCGGCACCGGTGCCACCGTGCGCGCCCTGGCCGGGGCGCTGCCAGAGGCGCACTGGCGGCTGGTGGACGCCGACGCGGCCCTTCTGGCGGAGGCCGCGCGGCGCACCGGCGGCACCCCGCACCGCCTTGACCTGCGGACGCTGGAGGCGCTGCCGCTGGAGGGGGCGCATCTGGTCACCGCCTCGGCGCTGCTGGATCTGATGCCGCGCGATTGGGTTGCGGCGCTGGCGGCCCGGCTGCGGGCGGCGGGCGTGGGGTTCTACGCTGCGCTCAGCTATGACGGGTGGATGGACTGGACCCCGGTGCTGCCGCTGGACGCGGCGGTGACGGCGGCCTTCAACACGCACCAGCGCGGCGACAAGGGCCTGGGCGCCGCGCTGGGCCCCGACGCGGGCCAGATCGCTGCGCAGGTGTTTGCCGAGCATGGCTTTGACGTGCGCACCGCCGACAGCCCCTGGCAGCTGACCCCGTCCGAAGGCGCGCTGCACGCCGAACTGGTCGCCGGCATCGCCGCGGCCGCGGCCGAGACCGGGCTGGAGGCCGCACAGGACTGGGGTGCGGCGCGGCGCACGTTTGCCACCGCGCGGATCGGGCATCTCGATCTTCTTGCGCTGCCCTGAGGGCGGCGGCCGGGGCGCGCGCGCCGGGCCGCTCAGCCGCGGGTCTTGGCGCGGCCGAAGTCGGGGGCGTCGGTGTCCTGCCCGGCCTCCACGATGCCGCGGCGGATGGCGCGGGTGCGGGTGAAATAGGCGTGCAGCATCTCGCCGTCGCCGGTGCGGATGGCGCGTTGCAGGGCGAACAGCTCCTCGGTGAAGCGGCCCAGGATCTCCAGCGTGGCGGCGCGGTTGGTCAGGAACACGTCGCGCCACATGGTCGGGTCCGACGCCGCGATGCGGGTGAAGTCGCGAAACCCGGCGGCTGAGTACTTGATGACCTCGCTGTCGGTCACCCGGCGCAGATCATCCGCGACCCCCACCATGGTATAGGCGATCAGGTGCGGCGCGTGGCTGGTGACCGCGAGCACGAGGTCGTGGTGGGCGGCGTCCATCTCATCGACGCGCGCGCCCATGCCTTCCCACAGGGTGCGCAGGCGGGTGGCGGCGGCGGGGTCCGTGCCTTCGGGCGGGGTCAGGATGCACCAGCGGTTGTCGAACAACTCGGCAAAGCCCGCGCCGGGGCCGGACTGTTCGGTGCCCGCGATGGGGTGGCCGGGGATGAAGTGCACGCCCTGCGGCAGGTGCGGCGCGACCGCGTCGATCACCGCGCCCTTGACCGAGCCGACATCGGTCACGGTGGCGCCGGGCGCCAGATGCGGCGCGATCTCGGCGGCCAGCCCCTCCATCGCGCCGATGGGCACGGCCAGGACCACCAGATCGGCGCCGGCCACGGCCTCGGTGGCGGTGGCGTGGACGGTGTCGCACAGGCCCAGCCGCAGCGCCTCGGTGCGGGTGGCGTCGGTGCGCGCGGTGCCGGCGATGTGCCCCGCCAGCCCCCCGCGCCGCATCGCCAGCGCCATCGACCCCGCGATCAGGCCCAGCCCGATCAGCGCCACCCGCCCGTACAGCGCCATCAGCGCAGGCCCTTGAACTGCGCGATGGCGTGCACGACGCGGCGGCAGGCGGGTTCGTCCCCCACGGTGATGCGCAAACAGCCCGGCAGGCCGTAGCTGCCGACCCGGCGCACGATCAGGCCGCACTGCTTCAGATGCGCGTCGCAGGCCTCGGCCTCGGCGGCGCCGTCGAAGCGGGCGAGGACGAAGTTCGCCTGGCTATCGTCGCAGGGCACGCCGATCTCGCGCAGCCCGGCGGTCAGCCAGGCGCGCAGGCGGGCGTTTTCCGTGCGGCAGCGCTCCAGATGCTCACGGTCCAGGATCGCGGCTTCGGCGGCGTCCTGCTGGGCGGTGGACAGGTTGAACGGCCCCCGCAGACGGTTGAGCACGTCGATCACCGCGCGCGGGCCATGGCCCCAGCCGACCCGCAGCCCGCCGAGGCCGTGGATCTTGGAAAACGTGCGCGTGACCATGACGTTGGGCCGCGCGGTCGCCAGTTCCAGCGCACCGTCGGGCACGTCGGCGTATTCGGCATAGGCGCCGTCCAGCACCAGCAGCGTGTGCGCGGGCACCCCGTCGGCCAGCCGCGCCACCGTGGCCGCATCCAGCATCGTGCCGGTGGGGTTGGCGGGGTTGGCGATGAACACCAGCCGCGTGCGCGCCCCGCAGGCCGCCAGCACCGCGTCCACGTCCACCGTGCGCCGCCGTTCGGGCACCGAAACCGGCGTTGCCCCCGCCCCCAGCGCCGAGATGCGGTACATCGCAAAGCCGTGTTCGGTGTGCAGCACCTCATCGCCCGGCCCGGCATAGGCCTGGCACAGGAAGCTGATGACCTCGTCCGAGCCGGCGCCGCAGATGATCCGGTCGGGATCGAGCCCGTACACCCCACCGATCGCCGCGCGCAGCGCCGCGTGGCTGCTGGAGGGGTAGCGGTGCAGCGTGTGACCGGCGCGCCGGAACGCCTCCACCGCCCGGTCGGACGGGCCCAGCGGGTTCTCGTTCGACGACAGCTTGATCGCCTCGCGCTGCCCGGCGATGGACGAATCCCCCCCCTGATAGAGGGTGATGTCCAGAATTCCCGGTTGCGGTCGAATGTCCTTGGGCATTTCGGCTCCTCTTGCGGGCGGGTTCTAGCTCCGGGGGGGGGCCAAGGCCAGATGCAACGGCGGCCGCGCCCGTCCGATCCGCATCACACCCGCCGGGCGTGGCGGATTTGCCATGCCGGGGGGCGTGCGGGGCTGCGGCGGAACGCCCCGGCGCCCGCGCAGCCCGTGTCGGGCGGCATTTTCGCACAGCCGATGTCGCCGTCGGCCTTCGGGGTGATACATCCCCGCAGGACGCCCGCGGGCGGGGATCGGATCAGGACGGGGACGCGCACGGTGCAGCCATCCAGCAGCGACGGGGCCAAGAGCGGCGGGGCCAGCAGCGGCGGGGCCAACAGCGACGGGAAAGGGCCGCTTCTGGCGGTGCGGGGGCTGGAAAAGACCCTCACCGGCGGGGACGAGCGGGTGCCGGTCCTGCGCGGCGTCGACCTGACGCTGGAAGCCGGGCACAGCCTGGCGCTGACGGGCGAATCGGGCAGCGGGAAAAGCACCCTGCTGCATCTGGTGGCGGGCCTCGACGTGGCCGACGCGGGACAGGTCCGGCTGGCGGGGCAGGACGTGGGCGCGCTGTCGGACGCCGGCCGCGCCCGGCTGCGGCGCGAGGCCGTGGGCCTGGTGTTCCAGCAGTTCAACCTGATCCCGTCGCTGACGGTGGCGGGCAACCTGGGCTTCCAGGCGCGGCTGGCGGGGCGGTTCGACGCGGATGCGGTGGCGGCGCTGGCGGCCCGGCTGGGGTTGGAGGGGTTGATGAACCGCTACCCCGAGCAGCTGTCGGGGGGCCAGCAGCAGCGCGTGGCCATCGGCCGGGCGCTGGCGGCGCGCCCCGCGCTGGTGCTGGCGGACGAGCCGACGGGCAACCTCGATGAGGCGACGGGGGACGCGGTGCTGGACCTGATGCTGGAGCTGGTGCGCGATGCGGGTGTGGCGCTGTTGATGGTCACGCATTCGCCCCGGCTGGCGGCGCGCTGCGATGCGCGGCTGCACCTGCGCGCGGGCCGCACGACGGAGGCGCCGTGATGGACCGCGTGGTTCTGTCGGCGCTGCTGGGGCACTGGCGGGTGCATCCGCTGCAACTGGCGATGCTGCTGGTGGGGCTGGCGCTGGCGACCGCGCTGTTCACCGGGGTGCAGGCGATCAATTCGGAAGCCCGCGCCAGCTACGCCCAGGCCGAGGCCGTGCTGGGCCAGGACCGGCTGGACCGCCTGCTTCCGGCCGAGGGGACGGCGGCCATCGCCCAGGCCGATTACATCGCGCTGCGCCGCGCGGGATGGCTGGTGTCGCCGGTGGTGGAGGCGCGCGCGACCCTGGACGGCGTGCGGGTGACGGTGCTGGGGGTCGATCCCCTGACGGCGCCGCCGCAGGCCGGTGTGGCAGGGCTGGCGCAGGGCGACGCGCTGGCGGGCTTCATCACCCCGCCCGGTGACCGTTTCGCCGCACCCGAGACCGCCGCCCGGCTGGCGGGCGTGCAGGGCGTGGAGGGGCTGCCGCCGGGCACCGTGCTGATGGATGTGGGGATCGCGCAGGCGCTGGCGGGGATGGACGGGCGGCTGACGCGCCTGCTGGTCTGGCCCGAACAGCCCGCCGGCCTCCCCGCGCTGGACGCCGTCGCCCCCGGCCTGCGGCTGGAGACGCCAGAGGCCGCGGGCGATCTGGGGCGGCTGACCGACAGCTTCCATCTGAACCTGACAGCGTTCGGGTTCCTGGCCTTTGCGGTGGGGTTGTTCATCGTCAACGCCGCCGTGGGGCTGGCGTTCGAACAGCGGCGCGGGATGTTCCGCACGTTGCGCGCGCTGGGGGTTCCGGCGGGGCGGCTGACGGGCGCGCTGATGGCCGAGCTGGTGGTGCTGGCGCTGGTGGCCGGGGCCGTGGGGGTGGTTCTGGGATATGCGCTGGCGGCGCTGGTGCTGCCGGTGCTGCTGACCGGCGTGCTGCTGGCGGCACAGAACCGCGCGCGCGGCGTGCTGGCGCAATGGTTCCTGGCCGATACCCGCCAGCAGTTGCCGGGGCTGTCGCTGGCGCTGATGGCCCTGATGCTGGCGCTGGCGACGAATGTGGGGGTGGGCACGATGGTCTCCAGCTTCCGGCTGACGTTCACCGGCTGGCTGGATCAGCGGCTGGCGGCCGAGGTCTATGTCTCGGGCCGCGATGCGACCGAGGCCGCGGCGCTGCGCGACTGGCTGGCGCCCCGCGTGGATGCGATCCTGCCGATCTGGAACGTGGAGGGCGCGATCAACGGGGCCCCCGGCGCGGTGTACGGGGTCAAGGACCACGCCACCTATCGCGACCACTGGCCGTTGCTGCAGGCCGAACCGGATGTGTGGGACCGGCTGGCCGATGGCACCGGCGTTCTGGTCAACGAACAGGGCGCGCGGCGGCTGGGGCTGGGCCTTGGCGATCCGGTGGCGCTGCCGGGGGGGCTGACGCGGCCGCTGGCGGGGGTGTATTCCGACTATGGCAACCCGCAGGCGCAGGCGATGGTGGGGCTGGATCTGTTCCTCGCGACCTATCCCGACGCGCCCCGGCTGGCGCATGCGGTGCGGGTGGCGCCCGGGCGTGCGGCCGATCTGGTGACCGCGCTGGTGGACGACTTCGGCGCCGCCCCCGACCGCGTCACCGACCAGGCGCAGGCCAAGGCGTTCTCGCTTCAGGTGTTCGAGCGGACGTTCGCGGTGACGGCGGCGCTGAACATCCTGACGCTGGGGGTGGCGGCGGTGGCGCTGCTGGCCAGCCTCGTGACGCTGGCGGGGCTGCGCATCGGGCAGCTGGCGCCGGTGTGGGCGCTGGGGCTGACGCGGGGCCGGCTGGCGACCACGGGCCACACCAGCGCCGCGAAGGCGGTGAAGTGATAGACCTTGTCCATGCCCGACGGGCCGGGCACCGCGACGCTGGGCGTCAGCGTTCCGACGGCGATCACCGCCGCGATCACCGCCGACAGGCCCAGCGCAAGGCGGTGCAGGGTGGGGCTGGACATGGGCGGGTTCCTTTCGCAGGGCGGGATCGGGCGCACCCTTGCCCGGCGGGGCCGGGCTTGCCAACCCCGTGGCGCCGCTTCGGGGCGCATCCGGTCCCGGGCGCCGGGCGGGCCTCAATACCCCGTCATCTCCAGATATCCGACGCCGGGGTGGGTCCCGGTGATGCGCACCGGCCCCTCCCAATAGGCAAAGGCCGTGTCCATCCACGCCTGCGGGTTCACCGCCGAGACCTCCACATCGAGGCCCCTTGGCGGCAACTCCACCCGCCAGCGCACGGGGACGTCGCGCCCCGCCACCCGGGCGGTTTCCAGCGGCGTGAAGCGCGGCGCGTCGGGGCCGAAGGTCTGGGTGGCGCCCTCGGCGTCGATCCAGGTGGCGGCCGAGAACCATCCCCCCGTGTCGGCCTCGCTGCGCACGCGGGCGATCATCAGCTTCTCGCCGTCGTCGAAATGCATCGCGAACCAGTCCCAGCCCGAGGCCGCCCCCTCCAGCGGCTGGCTGGACCATTCGCGGTCGAGCCAGCCGAGGCCCGTGACCGCAATCGGGCCGTCGGGCAGCGTGACCTCGCCGGTGATGCGATAGAACGGCTGGGAGTAGTAATGGCTGGCCTGCCCCCCTTCGGATTTCACCGAGAACCCCGCGTCACCGTGCAGCACGAGGGGGCCGTCCGCCTCGGCCCGCAGGTCGAAGGCGAACTCCATGCCGCGTGCCGCCAGGTGCAGCGCGTCCAGCGCATCCGCCCCAGGCCCCGCGACGGAGGTCATGTGCCAGTCGTCCAGCCAGGCCGCGAACGGGTCCGCCGTCACCCCGGCCTGTCCGATGCCATCGCGGGCAAAGCGCTCGGCGGCGAAATGCGCGTCGGGCGTGGTGACGCCGGCATGCGCCATCCAGCCCTGCGGGCTGTCCCAGCCGTCCCGCGCGCCGGGGGCGAGGCCGAAGCGGAACAGCGTCCATTGCGCCCCCATGGGGGTGCCGTCGGGACCCTCCAGGTTGGCGGTCAGGTACCACCACTCGATCCGGAAATCGGGGTGGGCGCCGTGGTCGCGGGGGAACTCCAGCACATGGCCGCGCTCGGGCAGGGCAAAGCCCGGCGCATCGGCCCCCATGCCGGCAAAGCCCTGTGGCTGGGCGGGGCCGGCGGCAAGGGCCATCAGGATCAGGGGCAAAAGGCGCATGGCGGGGTCCCTTCAGCGTTCGCGGGCAAAGACGCGCAACAGTTCCGTGGGCTGCATCCGCGCCAGCCGCAGCGCGGGCCAGGCGGCGGCCAGCAGCGCGGCCACCACCGCCGCCCCCGCCAGCACCGCCCAGTCGGCGGGGAACACCC
>NZ_NHSD01000137.1 GCF_016653255.1 Rhodobaculum claviforme | reverse complement strand
ACCGGCCCCCCGAGACCGAGCCCCGGGACCCAGCCCGGACACCGACCCCCGAGACGGGCGCCGAGGCGGGCGCGCCGCGCGCCATGCCCCGCCCGGCGCGCTCAGTCGTAGCTGCGCTGGTCCTCGATCACCTTGCCGTCGTTGGGCAGGCTGCCGGGAGGGACAAGCTCCACCTTGCCGCGCAGCTTCAGGGTATCCATGACGGAGGCGGCATAGAGGTCGGGGTTCCCGGCGCGGGTCTCGATCATCACGGTCATGGCGTCCATCTCGCCCTCGCGTCGGGCGATGACGCGGGCGCGGGCGATCTCGGCGTGGCGGGCGACGAGGTCCGCGACCTGTTCGGGGCGCACGAACATCCCCTTGATCTTGGTGGTCTGGTCGGCGCGACCCATCCAGCCCTTGATGCGCATGTTGGTGCGCCCGCAGGGGCTGGCGCCGGGCAGCACCGCCGACAGATCGCCGGTGGCAAAACGGATCAGCGGGTAATCGGGGTTCAGGGTGGTGACGACGACCTCGCCGACCTCGCCGTCGGGGACCGGATCGCCGGTGCCGGGGCGGACGATCTCGACGATGACGCCTTCGTCCACCACCATGCCCTCGGCGGGGGTGCCGTCGGGGCCGGGTACCTCGTGGGCGATGTTGCCCAGATCGGCGGTGGCATAGCACTGGGTGCAGGTGATGCCGCGCTCCGCGTACTCGGCCCGGAGCGAGGGGAACAGCGCCCCGCCGCCCACCACCGCGCGGGTGATCTTCAGCGTGATGCCCTGCTCGGCGGCGCGATCGAGGATGACCTTGAGGAAATCCGGCGTGCCGGCATAGGCGGTGGTGCCGATGTCATGGGCCGCGCGGACCTGAAGGTCGGTCTGGCCCACGCCGGCGGGCAGCACCGTGGCCCCCACCGCGCGGGCGGCGTTCTCGAACATCATGCCCGCCGGAACCAGGTGATAGGAAAAGCAGTTCTGCACGATGTCGCCACGCCCGATGCCCGCGGCGTGCAGGAACCGGCCCAGCCGCCACCAGTCATGCGCCGTGCGCCCGGGTTCATAGATCGGCCCCGGCGACTGGAACACATGCTCGAACTCCGCCAGCCGGGTGGCGGCGTAGCCCCCCAGCGGGGCCATCGCGGCCTGCGCGGCCACCAGTGCGGACTTGCGCAACACCGGCAGGCGGGCCAGCGCCTCCGCGCCGGTGATGGTGGCGGGGTCGACACCGGCCAGCGCCTCGGCCTGGCCGGGGGTGGCCTGCGCGCGCGCGATCTGGGCGGGCAGGGTGCGCGCCAGATCCGCGGCGCGGGCGTCGGGCGTTCGGGTTTCCAGATCGTCGTAGTGGCTCATCGGTGTGGGTCCTTCGTGCCGGCGGGGGGCGTGCGGGGCTCAGGCCAGCCAGCGCTTGCGGCGGCGATAGCTGCGCACCTCGCGATAGCTGCGCCGGCCGGTGTCGGACATGCCGAGGTAGAATTCCTTCACATCCGGGTTTTCGCGCAACGCGTCGGCCGCGCCTTCCATCACCACGCGGCCGTTTTCGAGGATGTAGCCGGTATGCGCATAGCGCAGCGCCACGTTGGTGTTCTGCTCGGCCAGCAGGAAGGTCACGCCCTGTTCCTCGTTCAGGCGCTTCACGATCTCGAAGATCTGCTCCACCAGCTGCGGCGCGAGGCCCATCGACGGCTCGTCCAGAAGGATCGTCTCGGGCTTGCTCATCAGCGCGCGGCCGATGGCGGTCATCTGCTGTTCCCCGCCCGAGGTGTAGCCGGCCTGGCTGCGGCGGCGTTCCTTCAGCCGGGGGAAGTATTCATAGACCAGCTCCAGGTGCTGCTGCACGGCGGCGCGCCCGTCGGTGCGGGTGAACGCGCCGGTCAGCAGGTTCTCCTCCACCGTCAGGTGCTCGAAGCAGTGGCGCCCTTCCATCACCTGGATCACGCCCTTCTTCACCGTGTCGGCGGGGTTGGCGTGGGCGATGTTCTCGCCACGATAGAGGATGGAGCCCTTGGTGACCTCGCCCCGCTCCGAGCCGAGCAGCCCCGACACCGCCTTGAGGGTGGTGGACTTGCCCGCCCCGTTGCCGCCCAGCAGCGCCGTGATGCCGCCCTTCGGCACCGTCAGGCTGACGCCCTTCAGCACGAGGATGACGTGGTTGTAGATCACCTCGATGTTGTTGACCTCGAGCAGCGCCTCGCGGGTCTGGCCGGCGTCGAGCATGGGGGGTCCTCCGCTGGGGTGGGGGCGCGGCCCGGGGGCGTCCCGGGCCGCGCGGTGCGTGTCAGCCGCCGGAGCGGTCGAGGCAGGTGGGGGTGATGTCGTTCTCGGCCGCGTAGGCGAGGCTGTCCTCCATCACCATTTCCATGATCAGCTCGCGGTCCGGCAGGATCCAGTCGGTGATCAGGTTCCATTCGCGGGCGTTGGCGTCCCACTGCTGGATCATCGCCGCCCCGGTGCCGCCGTGGTTGGTGCAGTCGACCTCGAAGGCCGGCCCGAAGCCCGGCAGGCCGAGGCTCTCCATCAGCTCCTCGGTGATCACGAGGTTGGCCATGCCGTCGCGCATCATGGCGGGCGTGATCTGGCCCACGCCGTGGATCTCCTGCGCGACCTTGGCGGCCTCGACCGCCAGCATGGCGGCATACATCCCGCGCGAGTAGTTCACGGTGCCCAGTTCCCCGCCGGTGCCGGCGGCGAGGCCGCGATCCACCACATAGGTCTGCAGGTCGTCATAGACCGGATAGTCGCGGCCCGTGCCGTGCATCGCCAGCGCCTTGTAGCCATGCGCGCCCGCGCCGACCGGGATCACGTCCTGCTCCGAGCCCGACCACCACACGCCGATGAAGTTCTCCATCGGGAAGCGGATGTTGGCGGCTTCCTGGATGGCGGTGGAGTTCATCACCCCCCAGCCCCACATGATGACATAGTCGGGGCGTTCGCGGCGGATCTGCAGCCACTGGCTGCTCTGCTGCTGGCCGGGGCTGTCGACGCCGATGGTCAGAAGCTCGAAGCCCTCGCGCTCGGACAGCCGGGTCAGGGTCGGGATCGGTTCGCGCCCGAAGGCGGAGTTGTGGTACAGAAGCGCGATCTTCTTGTCATCGAGGCTGCCGTCGTTTTCCTCCAGCAGGTAGTTGATGATGACGCTGGCCCCGTCCCAGTAGTTGGCGGGATAGTTGAAGGTCCAGTTGAACACCTCGCCATTCACGGCCGAGGTGCGCCCATACCCCATGGTGTGCATGGGGATCTGGTCCTGCATGGTGCGCGGGATCAGCTGATAGGTGATGCCGGTGGACAGCGGTTGCAGCACCAGCGGGTCCTCGCCGCGCAGGCCCTGGTAGCACTCCACCCCGCGCTCGGTGTTGTAGGCGGTCTCGCACTCCGACTGGCGGATGCGCACGCCACCGATGCCGCCGTCGCGTTCGTTGATCAGCGTCAGGTAGTCGCTGTAGCCGTCGGCAAAGGGGATGCCGCCGGGGGCGAACGGCCCCGTGCGATAGCTCAGCGAGGGGAAGTGCAGTTCTGCCAGCGCAGGCGCGGCGGCGGTCATGCCCACCGCAAGGGCTGCGGCGAAGTGGGTCGTCTTCATTCGGTTATCCTCCCTGTGACGGTCCTTGTGTGCGCCGGGCCCGGGGGACCGGCGCGATGGCCGCGCCCCCTCCTCAGTACGGGAACGGCCACAGGCGCAGCTTTTCCTTGAGCGTGCGCCAAAGTGCAGTCAGGCCGTGCGGCTCGGCGATCAGGAACACCAGGATCAGCGTCCCGATGATCATCACCTCCACATGTGCGGCAAGGTCGGTGGGCCAGCCCAGATTGTTGACCAGCAGCAGCTTCAGCAGCACCGGCCCGATGATCAGGAACGCCGCCCCGATGAACGCCCCCAGGATCGACCCCAGCCCCCCGATGATCACCATGAAGAGGACAAGGAACGACTTGTCGATCCCGAACGCCTCGGAGGCCTCTGCGGCGCCCAGCGCCACGGTGAACAGAAGCGCCCCCGCGATGCCGACATAGAACGACGAGATCGCGAACGCCGACAGCTTGGCGCGCAGCGGGTTCACGCCGATGATCTCGGCGGCGATGTCCATGTCACGGATCGCCATCCACGACCGGCCCAGCGATCCGCGCGTCAGGTTGCGCGCCAGCCACGCCAGCACCACCACGAAGCCCAGGCAGAACAGATACACCGACACCCCGCTGGCCGATGGACCGGTGATCGGCACACCGAACAGCGTGCGCGTCGGCGCGGTGATCATCCCCGTGGGCGAATAGTTGAAGAACCACGGCGCCCGCGTGAACAGCCACACCAGAAAGAACTGCGCCGCCAGCGTCGCCACCGCCAGGTAGAAGCCCTTGATCCGCAGGCTGGGCAGGCCGAACAGCACCCCCACCGCGGCCGTCACCAGCCCCGCGAGGATGATGACAAACACGATGTTCAGCCCCGGAAACGCCGTCATCAGCTTGAACGCCGCATAGGCGCCGACCGCCATGAAGCCGCCGGTCCCCAGGCTCAGCTGCCCGCAGTAGCCCAGCAGCAGGTTCAGGCCCAGCGCCGCGATCACATAGATCAGGAACGGCACCAGCAGCGCAAAGGCCAGGTAGTCCGTCAGGAACAGCGGCACCACTGCGGCGGCAAACGCCAGCGCCAGCCAGTAGGCCCAGCGGTCGCCCTTGATCGGAAAGGTCTGCGCGTCCGCGCCATAGGTCAGCTTGTAGTCACCGGCCTCGCGATAGATCATGACTCAGACCCTCTCGATGATCTTTTCGCCGAACAGGCCCTGCGGCCGGAACAGCAGGAACACAAGCGCGAGCATGTAGGCGAACCAGTTCTCGGTCGCCCCGCCCACGATCGGCTGAAAGAAGAAGTCGAAGAGCTTCTCGCCCACCCCGATGATCAGCCCGCCCACGATCGCCCCGGGGATCGAGGTGAACCCGCCCAGGATCAGCACCGGCAGCGCCTTCAGCGCAATGAGGCTCAGCGAGAACTGCACACCCGAACTTGCGCCCCACATGATGCCCGCCACCAGCGCGACGAACCCCGCGATGGACCAGGTCAGCACCCAGATGGCGCGCAGCGAAATCCCCACCGACAGCGCCGCCTGATGGTCGTCGGCGACCGCGCGCAGCGCGCGTCCCTGCCGGGTGTACTGCGAAAACAGCGTCAGCCCGATCACCAGAACCGCCGCGATCCCCGCCGCCCACAGCGCCAGCTTGTCGATGAAGAAGTCATAGCCGAACAGCGCATAGGTCGTGTCGCCGATCCACACCGACGCCCCCTGCGGCAGCCCCACATCGAGCTGCTTGACCTCCGCCCCCCACATCACGTCGCCCAGGCCCTCCAGCAGATAGGCCAGGCCGATGGTCGCCATGAACAGGATGATCGGCTCCTGGTTGACCAGATGCTTCAGCACCAGCCGCTCCACCAGAAACGCCAGCAGCACCATCACCGCCATGGTGCCGATGATCGCGACGATCGTCGGCAGGTCCCAGCCGAAGTGATGCATCCGGGTGCCGAAGATCGCGTTGATCAGATGCGCGAACGGGATCTGCCCCGTCTGCAGGCCGACCAGCGTCAGGGCCGCGAACAGCGCCATCACCCCCTGGGCAAAGTTGAAGATGCCCGACGCCTTGAAGATCAGCACGAATCCCAGCGCCACGAGGGCATACATCACCCCCGCCATAAGCCCGTTGATCGCCACCTCGATGGCAAAGAAGACCTCGATCGGCATCAGCGCGCCCTCCCTGTTTGCTGAGTGCTGCGGTCCCCCGCGGGCGCGGCGCGCCGGCCGCGTCACGCGTCATCATGGCTCACCCCCAGATAGGCGTCGATCACGGCCTGGTTGTTGCGGACCTCCTCGGGGGGGCCGTCGCCGATCTTCTTGCCGTAGTCCATCACGACGACCCGGTCGGACAGGTCCATCACCACGCCCATGTCGTGCTCGATCAGCACGGTGGTGGTGCCGAATTCGTCGTTCACGTCGAGGATGAAGCGGGACATGTCCTCCTTCTCCTCGACGTTCATGCCGGCCATCGGCTCGTCCAGCAGCAGGATCTTCGGTTCGGCCGCCAGCGCGCGCGCCAGTTCCACACGCTTCTTCAGCCCATAGGGCAGGCGGGCGACCGGCGTCTTGCGGATGTGCTGGATCTCGAGGAAGTCGATCACCTTCTCGACCTTCTCGCGGTGCTCGGCCTCCTCGCGCGCGGCCGGCCCCCACCAGACCGCCTGCGCCAGGATCGAGGCCTTCATGTGGTTCAGCCGCCCCGTCATGATGTTGTCCAGAACACTCATGCCCTCGAACAGGGCGATGTTCTGGAAGGTGCGCGCGATGCCCTCGCGGGCAACCTCGTAGGGGCGCATGCGGGCGCGGCGCATGCCGCGGTACCAGACCTCGCCCTCCTGCGGGTGATAGAAGCCCGAGATCACGTTCAGCATCGACGACTTGCCCGCGCCGTTGGGCCCGATGATCGCGCGGATCTCGCCTTCGCGGATGTCGAAGCTGATGTCCTTGATCGCCACCACGCCGCCGAAGCGCAGGGTGATGTTGCGCATCTCCAGGATCGGCCCGCCGATCCGCCGCCCGTCGGGCGTGGTGAAGATGTCGGCGTCGGCGCTTTCCATCTGCTGGACCTGAAGCGCGCGTGCGTCGGAAATGCTCATCCGGTTACCCCCTGCATCCGCCGTGCGGTCATTGTGCCGCGACCGCGCGCGCAGGCGTCACCACCCGGGCATCGCGGATTTCCAGCGTGGCCTTGATCGAGCCCTTGCGCCCGTCCTCATAGGTGACTTCCGTCTCGGTGGAGATCCGGCTGGAGCCGCCGTAGAGCGCGGCGATCAGGTCGGCGAACTTCTCCTCGACGATGCGGCGGCGGACCTTGCGGGTGCGCGTCATCTCGCCGTCGTCGGCGTCCAGTTCCTTGTGCAGCACCAGGAACCGGTGGATCTGGCAGCCCGACAGCATCTTGTCCTCGGCCACGCTGGCGTTGACCTCCTCCACATGGCCCTGGATCGTCTCCAGCACCTTCGGGTGACCCGCCAGTTCCTGATAGCTGGAGTAGGCGATGTTGTTGCGCTCGGCCCAGTTGCCCAGCGCCGTCAGGTCGATGTTGATGAAGGCCACGCACATCTGGCGGTCGGCGCCGAACACCACCGCCTCCAGGATGTTGGGATAGAACTTCAGCTTGTTCTCGACGTATTTGGGCGCGAACAGCCGCCCGTCGGCCATCTTGCCCACGTCCTTGGCGCGGTCGATGATGCGCAGGTGCCCGGTGCCGTCTTCGAAGAATCCGGCATCGCCGGTCGCCACCCAGCCCTCGGCGTCCTTGGTCGATGCGGTGCTTTCGGCGTTCTTGTAGTATTCCACGAACGTCCCGGGCGAGCGGTAGAAGACCTCGCCGTTGTCGGCGATCTTCACCTCGACGCCCGGTGACGGCACGCCCACCGTGTCCGAGCGGACCTCGCCGTCGGGCTGCTGGGTGATGAAGACCGACGCCTCGGTCTGGCCGTAAAGCTGCTTCAGGTTGATCCCAAGCGAGCGGTAGAAGTCAAAGATCTCCGGCCCGATCGCCTCACCCGCCGTATACGCCACCCGCACCCGGCTGAGGCCGAGCGTGTTCTTCAGCGGCCCATAGACCAGCAGATCGCCCAGCTGGTACTTCGCCCGGTCCGCCGCCGACACCGGCTTGCCGTCCAGCAGCGCGGGACCCACCCGGCGCGCGTGCTCCATGAAGTTGTGGAACATCCGGCGTTTCAGCGGGCTTGCATCCTCCATGCGGATCATCACGCTGGTCAGCATGGTCTCGAAAATCCGCGGTGGCGCGAAGTAATAGGTCGGCCCGATCTCGCGCAGGTCCATGATCATCGTCTCGGGGCTTTCGGGGCAGTTCACGCAGAACCCCGCCCAGTACGCCTGTCCGATGGAAAAGATGAAATCGCCCACCCACGCCATCGGCAGATAGGCCAGCACCTCGTCGTCCGAGCGCAGCTTGTCGAACTCGGCCGAGGCGCGCGAGGTCTCGATGATGTTGCGGTTGGACAGCACCACGCCCTTGGGCTTGCCCGTGGTGCCCGAGGTATAGAGCATCACGCAGGTGTGGTCCCACGTCAGCTCCGCGATGCGGGTGTCGAGTTCCTTGTCGAAGCGCTGGTGGGCGACCTTGCCCTCGGCCTGCACATCGGCCAGCCAGTTCATCCGGCTGTGGTCGTATTTCCGCATGCCCCGCTTGTCGAGGTAGATGATCTGCTCGATGCAGGGCACGCGCTCCTGGACCTCGATGACCTTGTCGACCTGCTCCTGATCGCCCGCGACGACAAAGCGTGCGCCGCAGTGATCCAGCACATAGACCATCTCCTCGGCCACCGCGTCCTGATAGAGCGGCACCGGGATCGCGCCGCAGCACTGCGCCGCGACCATCGACCAGTACATCGCGGGCCGGTTGCGCCCGATGATCGCGACATAGTCGCCCCGCTCCAGCCCCAGCGCGAGGAAGCCCAGCGCAATGGCGCGGATCTCGTCGGCGGCTTCGGCCCAGGTCCAGCTTTGCCAGATCCCGAATTCCTTTTCGCGGTATGCGGTCCGGTCGGGGCGCACGGCCACGTTGTGGGCCAGCAGCGCGGGCACTGATCGCAGGCCCTCATCCACGGGTTTGCGGGTCTTGACGTCGTCGCGCACGGGCACCTCCCCTGTCCGTCATGCCGAAGGGGACGGGCGCGCGGGGCGTCGACCTCCCTCGACCCCCGCGCGCCCGGCGGCATGCCCTGCCACACCCCCTCCCGGGTCGCGTCCCATGGGGTGGGGGGCAAAGTTTACCTGACTTTTGCGCAAACCTTGCGAATTGTTACCGGGGCCGTTGTCCGGTCCCCGTGCGGCTGCTAACGCTTTGGCATGGTCGATGGGTGTGGGGGGAACAGCGACGCATGGCGCAGTCCGAGGACGCCACCGCCAAGCTGACCCGCGCGGGGTTGAACCTGATCCAGCAGGCGTTGTCGATCTATGACAGCGATCTGCGGCTGGCCAACTGCAACCGCCGGTTTCAGGAGATGTTCGACCTGCCCGACTGGGTCGTCACCCCCGGCGCGCGGTTCGAGGACACGATCCGGTACCTCGTGCAGCGCGGCGAATACGGCCCCGTGGACGACCTCGATGCCGCCGTGGCCCACCGGGTGGAGGCCGCCCGCGCCTTCCAGCCCCACTACATCGAGCGCGCCCGCCCCGATGGCCGCTGGATCTCGGTCGAAGGCGCGCCGCTGCCGCAGGGGGGCTGGGTCACCGTCTATACCGACATCACCGAGATCAAGTACCAGGAGCGCCTGCTGAAGATCCGCGCCGATGAGCTGTCGGCGCAGCTTCTGGTCGATTCGCGCAGGCTGGCGCAGGCGAACCGCGCGCTCGCGGCGTCCAACGCCGCGCTGGAGGAGGCCAAGCGCGAGCTGACCGAGATGGAGGCCCGCACCCGCCTGACGACAGAGATGATGCCCGCCCACATCGCCCATGTCGGGCCGGATCTGGTCTATACCTACTCCAACCGGCGGCTGTCCACGATCCTGCCGGGTCGGCCGAGCGAGATCGTCGGCCTGCATGGCCGCGACGCGCTGGGGGCCGATGTGTTCGACCGGATCGAGCCGCGCCTGCACCGCGCGCTGATGGGCGAGGCCTCGGTGTTCGAACTCGCCCACGAGGACAGCGGTCGGCGCATCCGCGTGGCGTTGACCCCCGACACCGCCGGTCCCGACAGCGCCCCCCCCGATATCGC